>JBBIVS010000207.1:0-6674 GCA_037439605.1 Draconibacterium sp.
TTAATTCCGGTTTTCAGTTCCGGGTTCCGATTTTCAACTCTGAACTAAAAAAAAAGCCACCCTCTTTTCCCGAGAATGGCCTAATATTTTTCAAATATCATATTTCTACATACCATTCTCAGTTCTTCTCAACGAGAAGAATAATGCCAATTAGTAGGCTGAGAAAAGATATGTTGAATTTGTAATTCATGTTTAACTTTCAATTTGGCTGCAAATATGAAAATATTTTTTTAAAATGAAAATAAAAGAACCTGTTTAATTAATGAAAATTAATAAAAGGAGCAGAATGTCCGATTATTGTTCGTTTATAGGGGGTTTGTCAACAGATTGGTTTTTTACCGGTTCGTCCACTTCCCGGAAAGCTGTACGCTCAAAAATATCGTATTTTGACAGCGGGCGAAGATTAATTTTCCATTCGAAACCTTTGAGTTTTTTATCTTCCTCTTTTAATTCAAACAGGGGTTTAAGTTCGCCTTCCGGAGCTTTCAGAAAAGAAATGGTATATATTTTCCCGTCTCTGAAGCGGATTGATATTTTGCTGCTTTCAGCACGGTTTAAACCTATGATTTCCTCTTTTTCACGGGCGTAATACAAGGTTTGCCCATTCCCGTTTACTTCAATGTGATTCAGTTTTTTGTCGATAATGTAACCAATCATTTCTTTTCCTTTGATTTGGTCGAACATGTTTGAGTCCTGTTTCGAAATGATGAAGCTGTTTCTTGAAAGATGCAATTCATCGGGGGCATTTGTAAATTGTTTCATTTCTATCATTTCAGCCGAAAGCTGGTGAATCTCCGACCACAATATGGGAAACTTGTGAAGTTGTATCACCGAATCGCGGGTGAAATAAACCATAGAATCGCATACTCCCTGAATATCGGTGCGGAAGAACCTGACTTTATTATAGGCTAAAACAATTTTTTCATCGGGTATTGTATCCGGAAATGTTCTCAGTGTATCGGCATGCAGAAAAAGTGTGTCGTTCTCATTGTAGTTCATGTAAATGGCCGAATCGGTAACCATAGCAGTTTGAAGTAAATCGCTGTATTCGGCAATATTTCCCGAAATGATTGAACTGTTTTCGATGTCAGAAATTCTAACCGATCCTAACGCTTTTCCCGATTTTGTTTCTTTGTTGTAGCGGATGTAATTGGCAGCAATATTTTGCGTTTCGTTCGAAATAACAGGTTTTTTTAGTAATTCAGCTTCGCCTGTGTTTGAACCGTACCAACCGTTTTCGGCATACAGTGTAATTGTAGAATCACGAATGGTGGTTGGCCCCTGAATGGTTATTTTCCGGGTTTTGGTGTGATAGGTCAAAGTGTCGCTGTTCAATGTGAAGTCTTCATTAGAAACAACCACATCTTTCAGTAAATAAAGTAAATCATCGTTTACATGATACTTTCCGATTACACTTGTAATGGTGGTTGTACTGTCTATTATTTTCCCTTTGTCGTCGTAGTAACTTATATTTTTTGCCAAATCGTAATCGAGTGTATCAGTGTAAATGGTGGTTGATTTGTTGATTAACTTAACATCACCCCAGGCACGTGCAAAACTGATATCGCCATCATAAAAAACCTTATTTGCATACAAATGAAGCGTGTCGTCCTGTTTAATATGCACGCGGCCAAACGCATCAACCCGGTTGGTTCCGGTGTAGGTGTAGGCGCTGTCGCACCACATTAAAATATTTTTATGACTGATTAACACCGAATCAATTAAACGCTGCGCGTTCGACGCTATTCTTTCACTGGCTTCAAGCGAACCGGCACGCAGAATTTCCACCCTTTTTTTATCCTGCGCATGTAAAACCGAAGAAATCGAAATTAACAGCAAAAGAAACTTCCATTTCACATTCCTGAAGTTGGGAATAATATGGAAAAATAAAAAAAGCATCAAAGCAGTTTTTCGATAATCGCGTCAACCGAAATTCCTTCGGCCTCGGCTTTGTAATTTTTAATGATGCGGTGACGTAAAATGGAAGGTGCAATTGCCTTAACATCTTCAATATCGGGCGAATATTTTCCGTGCAGCGCGGCATGTGTTTTTGCTCCCAGAACAAGATACTGTGACGCCCTCGGGCCTGCTCCCCATTTCAGGAACTGGTTCGAAATTTCGGCGGCATGTTTTGTGTTTGGCCGGGTTTTTACGGCCAGTTTTACCGCGTACTCAAGTACATTGTCGTTAATTGGTATTTTGCGGATCAGGTACTGGTAATAAATTATTTCTTTCCCCGAAATTACCGGTTTCACATTGTATTCAATTGTTGAAGTGGTGTTTTTTACAATGGTCAATTCATCATCGTATTTTGGATAATCGAGCCACACCGAAAACATAAAACGGTCGAGTTGAGCTTCGGGCAGCGGATAAGTTCCTTCCTGCTCGATTGGATTTTGGGTTGCCAGCACAAAAAACGGGTCTTCGAGTTTAAACCTTTGTCCGGCGGTTGTAATGGCCCTTTCCTGCATGGCTTCGAGCAGTGCCGACTGGGTTTTTGGCGGTGTGCGGTTAATTTCGTCGGCCAGAATTATGTTGGCAAAAAGTGGCCCTTCGATGAATTTAAAATTACGCTCGTTGTCCAGAATTTCAGTTCCGATAATATCTGATGGCATTAAATCGGGGGTGAATTGAATGCGGTTGTATTTTAAACCCAAAATTTTGGCAATGGTTGTTACCAACAGTGTTTTTGCCAATCCCGGAACCCCTATAAGTAAAACATGTCCCTGGCTGAACAGCGAGATTAAAACATGCGTAACAATCTCATCCTGGCCATAAATAACCTTTGTGATTTCGTTTTTAAGTTCACTAAATTTATTGCGAAGTGCATCAAGCGCTTCCACATCGTTTTTAAAATTCATTTGATTTCAGTATTTCAGTATTACAGTATTACAAATTTCAATTTTTCTGTATTTCAGTACTTTATTTTATCCAGTTGTTAAAATTGAAATTACAATTGGCATACGTTTGATCGATTCTGATATAAGTAGCTGATTGTTGCTTGCTTATCCAATCGTTAAAAACTTCCTCTTTCTTTTTCATCAGGTACATATCAGCCAGTTTCTGATAATCGTCCTGCAGGTTGGCTTTGTGAGAATCGGTTTTTTTAAGTACTTTTATTATTTTAAAAACCGGCAACTGGGTTTCCTTGTCAATCGATTCAAAAGGCGCCGATATTTCGTTAACATTCATTTTGGTGATAATTTTGCTAACGTCGGGGTCTAATTCTTCAACCGAAAATTTGGATGACATTGAACCAGGATTAATTACAACCCCCGAATTGTTGCGTGTGTTTTTATCATACGAAAAAATCTGGGCTGCATCATCAAATGAAATTTCATTTTTTCTAATCATTTTTGCGAGACTGTCCAATTTGTTGAATGCCACTTCTTTTGCTTCAACCGAAACTTTCGGTTTCATCAACACGTGCCGGGTGTTTACTTTATCGCCCTTTTTATCAACAAGTTGAATAATATGATATCCGAAAGCGCTGCGAACCACGTTTGAAACTTTGTTGTCTTTTAAATTAAAGGCAATTGCGGCATAAGCAGGGTCGAGTTCAGCACGTCCTGAATAACCGATAACTCCGCCGTCTTTTGCCGAAGGACATTCTGAATATAATACGGCCATTGTGGCGAAACTTGAGCCATCTTCAATCCTTTTTTTGATTTCACGAAGCCTCGATTTTATTCGATTGTCCTCTTCGGAATCAATTACCGGCTGAAAAGTAATTTGTGCATATTCATACTGTGTCGGAATAGTGGGGATTTGGTCATCTTTTAAATTTCTGAAATTATACCTTACTTCCGATGGAGTAACGGTAACTTCTTTTACAATTTTTTCCCTCATTTGCTGACTCAGTAGCTGGTTTCTGATTCCCTCCCTCATTTCCGATTTTATTTCGACAATGGATTTTTTAAAATATTCCTCCACTGCTTTCTCAGAACCTATGTAGGAAACGTACATTGCAAGTTGTTGGTCCATTCTTTGGTTTACCTGGCTCGGCGTTACTTCAATCAAAGTATCAAGTTCAGCCTCAGCTACCAGTAATTTGTCAACAAGAAAGTTCTCGAGAATTTCACATTTCAAATCGCCTTCGGTGGTTACACCCTGCGCCTGTTGTTCAATATGCATACGTTCGATATCGCTTTTCAAAATGATGTTGCCGCCAACAATAGCAACAATCTGGTCGACAACTTTATCCTGAGCTGTTGAGGTAATCGCAAAAAATGTGGCTATTAAAAACAATACAGTTGATTTCATATTTTTACTGATTTCTGTTTTCATTTTTCGGTGTATATTTTAAATTTGTTTTGCCTGATTCCTTCTTTGTAAACATTTTCTTCAATCTGTTTTAAAAATTCAATTTTACGTTTATTCAGTATCAGGTTTTTAATGTTTGATTCAACATATTCAACGGGCGCCAACTCATTTTTTAGTTTATAGTCCTGAATATTGACAAGGTAATAATAAATTGAATCTTTCAGTTCAATTTGGTTATTGCGCGCCAAAAATTGTCTTTCGTCGGTTATTTCACCGGGTATATTTCTTTTTACAATTTCGAAGTCAACCCAATTGTTGTTAAAAAAATCGAATCCTTTGGCATACTGGATGCAATATTCGCGAATCGCGTTCATGCCTTCTTCCGAATTATCTTCAACCATTTCTTTAAGGAGTTTTGGATTGGCAACTTCGATTGGTATTTTAATAAAAATTGCTTTTACAATGATGTTGTTTAGTTTAAAATTATCGGTATTGGCGTTGTAGTACTGCTCAATTTGCTGCTGAGTTACCAATGTGTCCATCTGTTGGTTCATCAGTTCGTTTTTGTATTTGTAAATTATAAGCGAATTGCGGTATTCTTCAATTTCCTTTGTTACGTTTTTTTGTTCCAATGTCAGGTTTTCGTTTGCTTTGTTAATTAGCAGTTCCTGCTTTATCCATTTTTTTACATAGTCGTTGGCTATCAGCAAACTATCCTGTTCTTCAATATCGAGGGGGATTATTTTTGATATTTCGCTTTGAAACAATTTTTTTTCGCCCACCTGCGCAATTACTTTATCGTTGGTAACATCCGGATTAGTGCATTTTAAAAACAAAAGACCGGAGAGGATGATGAAAATATATTTTAACTTTAACCTAAACACCTTTGATTGTTTTCAATAATTTTTTGTTAACCGTTATTTTGTACTTTTTTCTCAAATCCTTAATCCAGTTCTCTTCGAGGTATTTTTGATAGTCGGAAACGTAGAGTCCGCGCGCCTCATTTAGCGATTTGGGTTCTGGCGGAATTTTATCGCCCCTGACAAAAGTCAGCGCGCTGTTGAAGTTTTCAGGTTCGGGTCCGTTCCACACATAAAAATCCACAACCTGATTTGCTCCTTTTTCCCAGGCGCCTTCGTTAATTGTAATTACATTTTCGGTTTTATTCAGCAAATCAATAATTTCATCAATTGTCATATCAGCGGCGAAATACATTTCTGCTGTATCACGGGTTGCTTCATCCCTGCAGGTAATGATTTGGCCTTTAAAGCGTTCCTCCCACAAATATTTTTTATCGCTTTTGTTGTAAAATTCTTCCAGCCCCGCAGAATCCTTTGCCGCAAAATTCCAGATTTTTTCTTCCGAAATATTAAAAAGCAAAATTCCATCGTGATACTCCTGAAATAAATATCTGAAGTCGGGATATTTTTCTTCAAGTTTCGAATTTTCGAGGGCTGTAATTTCGTAATCAACCCAATTGTTAAATTGATCAAGGTAAGGTTCCTGTTCAACATTTGTTTTGGTCAGAAATTTCTTAAACTGTTCAAAAGTATAGCTCTTATCATCAATTCTGAATAATTCAAAATTGTTGAATTTGAGCGTATCGGTTGTGTTTTTATTTCTCAGTTTTGCTTTTCCTTCCTCGTTTTCAGAATAATTATATTCTGCTTTTAATTTGTCGATAAAAACCTGTTTGCTTGTAATGCTTCTTTCAGGATCGGTTTTAATCCGGTTTTCGAGCATGGCTTTCGACTCTTCAAAAGATGGAACCGGCCTTGAATCGAGCTTTTTAATAATGTGGTAACCGAACGCCGTTTCAACAGGTTCAGTAAAATCGCCAACATTTTTAAGTGCAAAAGCCGGATTGGCAAATTCAGGAATCATCCTTCCTGCGTTGAACCAGGGCATTTCGCCACCCTGCACGGCCGAACGCTTGTCGTCTGATTTTTCCCTGGCAAGTTCGGCAAAGTCGGCGCCGTTTATTAGTTCGGTGTATATCGAATCGATTTGTGATTTTAAACTGTTTTTAATTTCGGGAGTAACATCCTGGGGAAACATTTTCATGATGTGGGCTACAAGAATTTCGCCCTGATTTTCGCGCTTATCGTGAACCTTAATGATGTGATATCCAAACGAAGTGCGAACAGGTTGTGATACTTCTCCAACAGGTGTTGAAAAAGCGCCGTTTTCAAAAGGAACAACCATCTGAAAAGTAGTGAAATAGCCCAGGTTTCCTTTGTTTGTTTTTGCCGACGGATCCTCGGAATATTCAACTGCTGCTTCGTTAAAATCTTTACCGGCTAAAATCTCATCGCGTATTGCTTTTATTTTTTTTAAAACTTCTTCTTCCTGTTCGGGGGTAGCATCTTTTGGTACCATCAGCAAAATATGGCTTGCATTTACTTCTTTGG
>JBBIVS010000208.1:0-6618 GCA_037439605.1 Draconibacterium sp.
TGTACCCACCTTGAAAACTTCGCTAATTTTATGATCAATGGTAACTTTTGAATTGTAACGATCCAGTTCGTCGTTTCTCATGATTCCTTCTTCGAACATAGTACCCAGCGAGATATTGAAAGTGGTTTTTTCGTTTCCTCCCATTACCGATGCTTCATAATTCTGGGTAAATCCGGTCTGTAAAATAATGTCAGCCCAATCGGTATATGATTTATCATTGTATATCTGCATTTCTGTAGTTCCATCCTGTAACGATTGAGTTAAAATACTCTCGGGAGTAACGTTACTTGCCCCCCAGTTACCCGAAGCAAAATCAGCCTGATAGTTGGCCCTGTCGATCAACCGTTGCACTTCCTTGTCGCCGTACATCACTTTTGGTACATTGGTAGGTGTATTCGACGAAAGGAAAGAATTAAAATTAACCTTGGTTTTACCGGCTTTTCCCCTTTTTGTAGTAATCAGGATTACACCGTTGGCGCCCCGGGTACCGTAAATTGCAGTTGATGAAGCATCTTTCAGTACATCCATCGATTCGATATCCGACGGATTAATATCAAGCGTTGAGCCATATTCCACTCCATCCACAAGAATCAAAGGATCGTTGCTTGCAGTGATTGAACGCTGCCCTCTCACTGTGATTCGAACAGGCGCCCCTGACTGCCCCGACGCCTGCAATACATCCATCCCGGGTATTTTAGCCTGCATCGCCTGCATTGCGTTGCTCGATGTTGTTTTTGCAATCTCATCCGATTTAAGGGATGAAACCGCTCCTGTCAGGTCTTTTTTCTTAACAACACCGTAACCAATGGCTACAACTTCATCTATTTCAGTGAATGCACTTTCAAGCGCCACATTTATTACCGGTTGACCGTTTACCGGTATTTCCTGAGTGGAAAAACCGACAAACGAAAATACAAGTACTGAATTTCTGTCAGGAACATTTAACTGAAATGTCCCGTCGAAATTTGTAACTGTTCCGATTGTTCCACCTTTAACTGAAATTGTGGCCCCCGGAATTCCTTCCCCTGTTTGTGCATCAGTAACTTTTCCCCTGACGTCAATTGCCTGCGACAAAGCCGGAAAAGCAAAAACTAACTGTGCAGCAACAACTAAACCCACCATTCGGACCATGCTAATCCAATGTGGTTTTAACGTTCTTCTCATAAAATTTGTCATAACTTTTTTAATTTGATTTGATAATTACTGGTTTATTTAAAATCATTTCATTTCCAAATGAACTTCATTATTGCAGTGTACTTACATACATTCATTTACAGCAGAAGAGTGAGCAATATTATTATTGCAGCGATTAGGATAAGTGAGGAGAAAACGATTATTCTGTTTGCCTTTCTCAGGCTCTGTTGTGTTTTATCCATAGGTTTAAATTTAGAGTTCATTATCCCGAATTTTGATGCAAGTTATGCACTTAATCATTTTTTGGATGTATTTATCTTCCCAGAATAGGGAGCGGTATTTCCCTCGATGAGGAAATATTTCCCAAAAGGCGGGATTATTAATTAACAATGGATGATCTCGGGTTATTTCACAAGGAAGAAAATATCAAATCTCAAAAAAACAAATGCCAAATAAATTCCAATATTCAATTATTGAAATTCCAAAAAGATCAATTTGCTTCCTGAATTTTGACCATTTTAAGTTTTGACTATGTATTTGCATGTTTCGATTTTGCAACGAACTCCGATGCGCTCATACCATATTCGCGCCTGAAACATTTCCTGAAATGCGACAGGTCCTTGAATCCAACTTCATAAGCCACTTCAGAAACATTCATTTTATCCTGAACCAACATTTGGGCAGCTCTTTTTAACCTGATGTTGCGGATAAATTCCTTCACAGTCATATCAGTCAAAGCATGAAGTTTGCGGTACAACTGCATCCGGCTGACGCCAACTTTCACCGAAAAAGACTCAATATCCAAATCACAATCGGAAATGTTATTTTCAATTACATCAATTGCCTTTTTAAGAAAACGCTCGTCAGGCGATGAAATCACCAGATTTTTTGGTTCGAGTATGACAGTTCCGGTGAATTTTTGTTTCAGCGATTCGCGTATGGAAAGCACGTTTTCGACCTTGACCTGCAGTAACGACAGGTCGAATGGTTTTGTAATAAAATCATCGGCCCCGGTGGTCAAGCCCTTAATTTCATGTTCTTTTGAATGTAACGCTGTGAGCAGCAAAACCGGAATATGTGATGTGCGCTCATCGTTTTTAACGCGTTTGCATAATTCGTAACCATCGGTAACCGGCATTAAAACATCACTGATAACGATATCGGGAATTATTTCAACTGCCTTTTCCCAGCCTTCTTCGCCATTTTTTGCCTCAATAATTTTAAATGTTGTATTAAAATGACCTGCAATAAATCTCCTTACATCAGCATTATCCTCAACAATCAGCATAATTTTCGAATGAAGATTTTCCTGGTTTGCATCGTCTGCATAATCTTCAGCAAATTTAGCATCGGTGCCTGATAATTCGGGGTTTTCCGGTTTTTCTTCCGTTTGTTTTTCCTGAAGCGAAGAATAATAGGGCAAGCGTATGGTGAATTTTGTGCCTTTACCCTGTTTACTTGCTACAAAAACATTCCCTCTGTGAATTTCCACCAACTCCTTTACCAGCGCCAAACCAATACCTACTCCGCGGTTTCCTTCTTCATTTTCGGATTGGAAAAAACGATTAAAAATCCGGTTCAGATTACTGGCAGCAATACCTTTACCTGTGTCTTTCACGGTAATCTCAATAAACTTTTTTTCCCTTTCCGAATCTTTAAAATTATTCCAGTCGGTATCGAAAACAAGCGAAAAATTAACCGATATGGATCCTCCCTGACTTGTAAATTTAAAGGAATTCGAAATAAGGTTATTCAATATTTTTTCAACTTTATCGGGATCAAAAGCTGCATTAAGGCTCTTTTTAAGCGTGTTAAATTTTATCGAAATCCCTTTTTCAAGTGCATAATCGTTAAATGAAAAAACCACATTCCTGATAAAATCCACAATGTCAGCTTCGGTTAAATTGAGTTTTAAATTGCCGGTTTGCAGTTTTCTGAAATCGAGAAGCTGACTGATTAGTTTATCGAGATTTTTGGCATTTCGCTGCATTAACAACAGATTTTCCTTTATTTCGTCCTTTGAAATGTCTTTGTTGATCAGTTTTTCAAGCGGCCCCAGAATCAAGGTTAATGGAGTTCTGATTTCGTGCGAAATGTTGGTGAAAAACTTCAGTTTCATCATATCCAATTCATGAAGTTTCCGGGCATTTACCCTTTCGAGTACAAGCTGATGTTTGATTTTTTCACGGTTCAGTATAAACTTTATCAGGATGAATGTAAACACAATTATGGTTATTATGATTAGTAAAAGAAACCACTTCGTTTTCCAGTAAGGGGGAATAATGGTAATTTTTAGCTGCAACTCATTTTTACTGTTTTCAACACCAGGCACCACCCTTTTTATTCTTAAGGTATAATCGCCCGGATTTAAATTGGTGTAAGTGGCGGAGCGGGCAGTACCCGGTTCATTCCACTCGCTGTTAAAGCCTTCGAGCATATAACTGTACTGGTTCTTATCGCTGTTGATAAAATTCAATGCGGCAAATTCGAGTGTAAACACATTTTGATCGAATTTCAAAACCAGGTGCTCTGTTTCGGAAATGCTTTTTTGTAAAACCGACTTTTTATTGTTTCCAACCGATACCGATTTATTAAAAATCTTCAGGTCGGTAAATACAATGGGGATATCATAGTCTGACGATATAATTTCTGCCGGGTTAAAAATATTGAAACCTGAAACGGAGCCAAACAGCAGTTCGCCTGACTCGGTTTTATAGGACGCACCGTAACAAAACTGATTATTGCTTAAACCATCTTTACTGCTGAAATTCTGAAAAACTTCCGATTCAGTATTCAGTTTTGAAAGCCCGTTTGATGTGGTTATCCATAAATTGTATTCGTTGTCCTCTTCAATGCAAAGCGCCTGGTTATTTGCCAAACCATCCGATTCGTTGTAATATTTTAAAGCACCTCCGCTTGTTGTGTAAATAGCAACTCCTTTATCGAGCGTGGCAATCCATATTCTGTTTTTAGAATCCTCAAGCATGGCCTTGGAATGTTCCAAATGGCGGACAATAGAATTTTCGTCCTGATTAAAAACAATCACTTCGTTGATGCCTCCAAACCAAATATTACCGTTTGAGTCGGATTTAATCCAGTTTACCTGTTCGTTCCCATTAATCTGCGGAAAATGTTTAAAGGTGTTTGTTTCCTTTATGTACCTGTCAACTCCACCTGATGTGGCTACCCAAAGCTCACCGTTTTTATCGGTGCAAATATCCCAAACCCGGTTATCTGAAAGACTTCCGGGTATGTCAGGACTGTGTTTAAAATTCGTGATTTTACCCGTATGCAAATTAATAACATCAATTCCACCCAAAAAAGTTGCCACCCATAAATTACCTTTTCCGTCATCATGAAATGCTTTGATGCAGTTTTGTGAAATGGAATTTTTGCTATTTTCATCATTCATCAAATATTTATAGGTTCCAGTTTCGGGATTGTAAACATTAATTCCCCCATCTTCGGTGCCAATCCATATATTTTTGTTTTTATCAATCCAAAATGCATAAACAGTGCTGCTGTTTAAATAGTGATTATCACCGGGCAAAGCAGTGAAATTACGAAATACCTGTTTGCTTTTTGCCAGTAAATTCAATCCCCCCCGGGTTCCAATCCATGTTTCGCCCTGGTTATCGTGAAAAACAGCGAGTATTGAATTATTCGATAAACTTCGTGGTTTGCGTTCGTCGTGCTGATAAAATCCGGTTACCCCGCGACTTTTTGAATACGTATATAAACCACCGCGCGTACCAATCCAGAATTCGCCAAAAACCCCCTTTGAAACGGTGCGAACAGTTTCCGATCTCCGGTTTGAAGAACTTAACTGAATGGATTGTATTTTCTTTGAAACCGGTTCTACAAGAAACAAACCCGAGGAGTAGGTGCCAATCCAAAGGAGCCCTTCTTCATCGCGATAAATCTCCCAGATTTCCCTGTTCAGATTTTCCTCATACGGAAGGTTAAATTGCTCCATCTCATTGCTGGCCGGATTGTACACAAAAACTCCATTATTACCACCTATCCAAAGTTTTCCGGAGTTATCGAACTGAAGGTTCCTGACATAGTTTCCGGCAAATTTCAATCCCGGATTTTTAAATGTGGGGTTTAATGAAAGAAGATTTCCCGAAGTATCTATTTTGAAAACATGAAAATCTGTTCCAATCCAGATATTTCCATTTCTATCGGTTTCGATGGCATTTACTGAAACTTCCTTTAACTTAAAATCAGGATGATTTTTCAAGGGATGCGAGAACCGTACTTTTCCCCTGTCGAAAATATTTAATCCGCCGTTTTCCGTTCCGACCAGTAAATTTCCGTTTTTGTCTTCCTTAATTACACGTACAAGGTTTCCGCTTAAACTATTGGTATCGTTCGGGTTTGGAAGAAAATTCACGAATGTGTAACCATCGAACCTGCTTAGCCCCTGACTGGTTCCGATCCAAATCCACCCTTTTTTATCCTGGTAAATACATTGAACCTGGTTGTTTGGAAGCCCGTTTTCCTGCGAAAAAATATCGAATGTTAGCTGCGTGGAAGCAACCTGACTGTGTGCCGGAATGATAAATACAAATACAAGAAAAACCATCATTATCAAATGATTCATCAAAATTTCGCTTTGTATTTTTTTCTTCATTTTCCTTATTAAAATGAGAACCCACAAATTAATGCTATTTTCAACAAAACCAGTAAAAAAAGTAAAAGAAAAATCCCGGATCATCAACCCGGGATTCTTTGCATTTCTCTGAAAATGACTACAAGTCAAAAGAATTCTCTGCTCAACAAACTACAAATCTGTGATTGGGGCAAATTTCGGGACCAAACCTTTCATAATCACCCAGGCCAACATATAAGCAACTGCGCAGAAAACAAACATGATGGTGTACCCGGTAGTTACGTGACCTAATTTTTCATAATAATCAAACAACCAGCCACCAGCTTTTGAAACTACCACACCGCCAAATCCACCTGCCATTCCGCCAATTCCAACCACCGATGCCACAGCTTTTTTAGGAAACATGTCGGAAACCGTGGTAAACAGGTTGGCGCTCCAGGCCTGATGTGCTGAAGTTCCAATTCCAATAAGCAAAACAGGGAACCACCAACTATAAACACCAAGAGGCTGAGCAGCGAGCACCACCAGCGGAATAACGGCAATTGTCAGCATCGCGGTTAAACGTGCCCTGTATGGTTCATATCCCCTGTTAATGAAAAATGCCGGGAACCAGCCACCGCCTATACTTCCAACCATGGTCATCGTGTATAACACGCCTAATGGCAGCATAACGCCACTGCCTTCAATTCCATATTGATCTTTTAAATAGGCTGGTAGCCAGAAGAGGAAAAACCACCAAACTCCATCGGTTAAAAATTTCCCGGTAACAAACGACCAGGTTTGACGATATGTAAGTAGTTTAAACCATGATACTTTTTCTTTTATATCGTTGGCTTCAAGCAACTGTTCGTATTTGTCGCTGTGAATAT
>JBBIVS010000209.1:0-232 GCA_037439605.1 Draconibacterium sp.
GCACATCGCGCATATTTTGCATCGAGAAAGGTTGACCACCAATCAGGTTGGTAGAAGCTTCCATTCGAACAAATGCAACTCTTTCTGCACCATATTCGGCAAAAACGGCTTTTAATTTTTCAATATCAATATCACCTTTAAATGGTTCATTGCTATGTATTTGAAGCGCTTTGTCGGTAAAGATTTCCAATACTGTGCCACCGTTAATCATCATGTGTTCCTTGGTGGTGGT
>JBBIVS010000209.1:243-6591 GCA_037439605.1 Draconibacterium sp.
CATCTCCCGGTTTAATAAACACTTTCGAAATAATATTTTCTGCAGCCCGACCCTGGTGAACCGGCATCACATAATGTTTTCCAAAAACATCGCGTACTGCTGCTTCCATTCTGTAAAAACTTTGTGAACCTGCGTAAGCGTCATCAGCCTGCATCATCGAAGCTATCTGATTGTCGCTCATTGCATTGGTGCCCGAATCGGTCAGCATATCGAGGAAAACATTGCTTGTATCCAAAAGAAATGTGTTAAATCCTGCTGCTTCCATGGCCTTTTTACGTTCGTCAATTGGCCTTAAATGAAGTTTTTGAACAACTCTAACTTTATGCAATTCTACAGGGATTTGCTCGCCACTGTAAAATTTAATGGTAGTAGTGTTTTGATTTGTCATTTTTTACTGATTTTAAGTTTCATTTTAAAAAGTTGCTAAAGATAAATTTTACAAAATGAAAATCAAGCGAGTTCGACAAATTTAGATTTGGTCAAAATAAGCTGAGTTTTTCTATTTTTGCTGAAAATGAAAAAGATGGGTAACAGCGGATTAAGCAGCATTATTAAAACATTGGAAGAGGCAAAGGAGCTGAAGCGCGTGAAAGATTTTGTGAGCCCTGAACTTGAGATAACCGACATTATTGACAGGTATTCCAAACAAAGGGGCGGAGGAATAGCAGTTTTGTTTGAAAATACAGGAACTGATTTCCCGGTTTTAATCAATGCGCTTGGGTCGGAAAAAAGAATTGCATTGGCTTTCGGACGAAATTCGGTTTATGATTTGGAAAAGGAAATTGAAGGACTTTTTACCGTTTTGCTGAAGCCGAAAGATAATTTTTGGGACAAACTGAAACTTCTGCCCAAATTGAAGAAAGTAAGCGAATGGATGCCCCGGAAACTGAACCGGAAAGGAAAATGCCAGGAAGTAAGAATGGAGAATACCGATTTAAGCAAACTTCCAATCTTAAAATGTTGGCCTGCAGATGGTGGTCCGTTTATCACCTTGCCCAACGTTCATACCATTGATCCTGAAACCGGTACCCCAAATGTGGGAATGTACCGGATGCAGGTTTTTGAGAAAAACTTAACCGGAATGCACTGGCACAAACATAAAACCGGCGCCAATCATTTCGAAAAATATAAAAAACTGGGCAAACGAATGCCTGTGAGTGTTTCGCTTGGTGGCGATTTGGCTTACACTTATGCTGCTACAGCGCCAATGCCCGAAAATATGGACGAATATTTATTAGCTGGTTTCCTGCGGAAAAAACAGGTCAAACTTGTGAAGTGCATTACCAACGATTTGTATGTTCCCGAAGATTCGGATTTTGTAATTGAAGGATATGTTGATCCCGCCGAAGAACTGATTTGGGAAGGCCCCTTTGGCGACCACACCGGATTTTACTCACTGGCCGACTGGTATCCAAAGTTTCATGTAACCTGTATTACTCATCGTAAAGACGCCATTTATCCTGCAACAATTGTTGGGATTCCGCCCATGGAAGATGCTTACATTGGTCTGGCAACCGAACGGATTTTTTTAACGCCAATCCGCATGTCGATGATTCCCGAATTGAAAGATATGACTTTACTGGTTGCAGGCGTTGCCCATAATTTTACTGTGGTAAAAATCGAAAAAAGCTACCCTGGTCAGGCCATAAAAGTGATGAACTCGTTGTGGGGAGCCGGACAAATGATGTTTAACAAGGTTTTGATAGTTATGGATGCCACGGTTAATATTCACGAACCGGCAGAACTGGTAAAAGCTTTTGTTAAAAATTTCGATCCGGGTTACAGTTTGCATTTTTCAAAGGGACCGCTTGATGTTTTGGATCATGCATCTCAAAAATTTGCTTTCGGCTCAAAACTGGGCATCGATTTAACACAACCTTTCCCGGAGGAAATTTCGGATGAGAAAAGTAAAGTATTGCCGGTTGAAGAATTCGATTTTAATATGTTAAAATCAATTTCAGAAATTACTGAGTTCAATGACTTGCGTTCCAAATTTTCTCTCCCGGTTTTATTACTCGGTGTTAAAAAGGATTCAGAATTTGTAAAGCAAAAATTGGCGGAAGAACTTTTAAATATTGATGGTTTAACGAATTTCAGGATTGTCGTTTTTTTCAATGAAGGCGCCGATTTGAATGATTTATTTACATTGATGTGGTTGTTGGGTGGTAACCTGGAACCCGATCGTGATGTTTCTGTTTCAGATTCGAAAAGCGGAAACACAGTAGTATTTGTTGATGCTACTTTTAAAACAAGCGAACATGACAATTTTAAACGCGAATGGCCAAACGTGGTAACCATGGACGATAAAACAATTTCTGCAATTGATAAAAAGTGGGACGAACTTGGATTGGGAGATTTTATTCAAAGTCCGTCGTTAAAATTCAAAAAACTGGTAAAAGGCGAGGGGGCGGTTAGAGAAAAATAGTCATCGGTCATTTGTCATCGGGAAATTAAACCCAAACCAACTCCAAAATCTTCTCCAGCCACTTTGCATCTGATTCCGAAAACGAGCCTTTTTCCTTGCTGTCAACATCCAGAACGCCGAGGATTTCTCCCTTGCGGTTTTTAAACGGCACAACAATTTCAGAGTTCGAACGCGAATCGCAGGCGATGTGACCCGGAAACAAGTGCACATCTTCAACAACAATTGTTTCTTTTCTGTTGAAAGCTGCCCAGCATACACCTTTGTTTTTCTCTAATATTTGGCAGGCAACCGGTCCCTGGTAAATGTTTACTGTCATTTTGCCATCTTCTATCAAATAGAAACCTGTCCAGAAAAAATAATCCATTTTATGGTGCAAAACTGCAATAATTGTGGCCATTCGTGCCTGCACATTATTGCTTTTTTTTACCAAAGTTTCCAGTTGTTGGTAAATTCGATTGTAACGACCTTCTTTTTTTAATTCCTCCATTTTGCGAGTTTTTGAATTGGCAAAGATAAACTTTTGTCAACATTGTATTTTATGAAAAACTCGTCATTAATTTATATTTTTGCCACCCAATAAAAAGTAAAACAATGGCACAAAAACCTTCCATCCCCAAAGGAACCCGCGATTTTTCACCGGCAGAAATGGTGAAACGGAATTATATTTTCGAAACCATCAAGGAGGTTTTCCGGTTGTACGGATTTCAGCCGATTGAAACACCGGCAATGGAAAATCTTTCGACTTTAATGGGGAAATATGGTGAGGAAGGCGACAAACTTTTATTTAAAATTTTGAATTCGGGAGATTTTATTTCAAATGTTTCAGATGAACTTTTAGCTGAGAAAAACTCAAATAAGCTGACTTCAAAAATCTCCGAAAAAGGGTTACGATACGACCTCACAGTTCCGACCGCACGTTTTGTGGTTCAGTACCAGAACGAAATCACTTTCCCGTTCAAACGTTACCAAATTCAGCCGGTTTGGCGCGCCGATCGGCCACAGAAAGGTCGCTACCGCGAGTTTTACCAGTGCGATGTTGACGTAATAGGGAGCAATAGTCTCCTCAACGAAGTGGAACTGGTTCAAATTATAGATGATGTTTTTACCCGTTTAGAAATCAATACTGTGGTTAAAATCAACAACCGCAAAATCCTTTCAGGCATTGCAGAAGTAATTGGCGAAAACAGCAGGATTGTGGATATTACTGTGGCCATTGACAAACTCGATAAAATTGGGTTGGAAAAAGTAAATGCCGAATTAGCCGAAAAAGGGATTTCAACTGAAGCCATTGAAAAATTACAGCCGATTTTGGCACTGAAGGGAAACTTCATTGAAAAAGTTGAACAGCTTGAATCGGTTTTGTCTTCTTCAGAAATCGGGATGAAAGGTGTGGCAGAAATTAAAAAGTTATTTGGATACCTGAACAACCTGAAACTGAATACACAGTTTGAACTGGATTTAACACTAGCCCGCGGCCTAAATTATTATACAGGTGCCATATTCGAAGTTAAAGCCAAAGATTTTGAAATCGGAAGCATTTGTGGCGGTGGCCGTTATGACGATTTAACCGGGATTTTTGGTTTGCCAAATGTTTCAGGAGTTGGCGTTTCATTTGGCGCCGAGCGGATTTATGATGTCTTGCTGCAGGCGAATCTTTTCCCGCAACATTCAGCCGAAACCACGAAAGTGCTTTTTGTTAATTTTGGTGAAAAGGAAGAAGCCTATTGTTTGCCGGTTTTAGCCGAAATCAGAAAAAACGAAATTAATGCCGAGATTTTCCCCGACTACGCTAAAATGCAGAAACAAATGACTTACGCCAACAAAAAAAATATTCCATTCGTTGTGTTGGCAGGTGAATCTGAAATGCATGCTCAGAAATTCACACTTAAAAATATGGAAACCGGCGAACAAAAAAGTGTTTCGGCTGAAGAACTGATAAATATCCTTTCCCAATACTAAATCATATCTGACATTGCTTTTAAATTTTCTCTATGTGTCTTATGTGCCTATGTGGTTGATTTAATACCACATAGGCACATAGATCACATAAGATTCTTAATATTTTCAAACTATGATTAATCGGATTCATAAAATCACCCCATCAAACCTCACGTTCGATATCATTCAGGATATTCTGGAAAACGATGTAAAACTTGAACTCTCAGAACAGTCAAAAAAATTGATTCTGAAAAGCAAACAGTTTCTCGACAGGAAAATAGCCGAATCGGACAAACCCATTTATGGCATAAACACAGGTTTTGGCGCGCTTTGCAATATTGTAATTTCGAACGATGATTTGAGCAAACTGCAGGAAAACCTCGTTATTTCGCACACCTGCAATATTGGAGATGAAGTACCGGGAGATGTTGTAAAACTGATGTTGCTACTCAAGGTTCATGCACTGTCAAAAGGGAACTCAGCGGTGCAACTAATTACCATTCAGCGGATAATTGATTTGTTTAACAACAATGTTTTGCCATTGGTTTACGAACAGGGTTCACTTGGCGCCAGTGGTGATTTAGCGCCGCTGGCCATGCTTTTTCTTCCGTTGCTGGGTTTGGGCGAAGTAAATTTTGAAGGCAAAAAGACAGAGGCAAAAACAGTCCTCGAAAAATTTGGGTGGCATCCCATAAAACTTGAAGCAAAAGAAGGACTTGCATTGTTGAATGGTACCCAGTTTATGAGCGCACACGGAGTTTACATGCTGCTGAAAACGTTCAGGATTGTCGATCAGGCGGATATTATCGGATCGCTTTCACTTGATGCTTTCGATGGATTGCTGGAACCTTTTTCCGAAAATATACAGCGAATCAGGCCTCATAAAGGGCAGACAGAAACAGCTGCAAATTTCCGGCAAATTCTGAATGGCAGCCAAATGCAGGCAAAACCAAAATCCCACATCCAGGATCCATATTCTTTTCGGTGTATTCCTCAGGTTCACGGCGCAGTAAGAGACACGGTAAAATATGCAGCCACGGTTTTCGAAACTGAAATTAATTCGGTTACTGACAACCCGACAGTTTTTCCCGATGATGATTTGATTGTTTCAGGAGGTAATTTTCATGGCGAACCATTAGCATTGGCGCTCGACTTTTTAGCAATTGCAATGAGTGAGTTGGGCAGTATTTCAGAAAGAAGAATTTATCGGCTAATATCGGGAGAGCGCGGATTGCCAGCATTTCTTGTTGCAAATCCCGGGTTGAATTCCGGATTTATGATTCCGCAATACGCTGCTGCATCTATTGTTAGTCAAAACAAACAGCTTTGTACTCCGTCATCTGTCGATTCAATTCCTTCGTCAAATGAGCAGGAAGACCATGTGAGCATGGGTGGAAATGGCGCAACAAAAGCTTTGAAAGTTGTTCTGAATACCGAAAAAATTCTGGCCATCGAATTGTACAATGCCGCACAGGCAATGGATTTCAGGCGGCCAATCAAAACATCACCATTTCTGGAACGGTTTTTAAGCGATTACAGAAAAAGAGTTGATTTTGTGCAGTTCGATGTTTTGATGTACGAGGGAATTAACAAAACCATTCAGTTTTTGAATGAAACTGAAACAAGAAGGATTTAGAAGGATTTAAAGTTATTTAAAAGAGATTTCTCCTTTCAGAGTACTCCGAGATTTATTACTTGGAATTTATTATCAATAAGGTAATAAGGTTATCTTTCTCTTGTTTGTCATTTTTACTAAGGTTTGATGAAGAAAAATAAGGTTTTAACGAAAACCAAAAACCTTATTTTCAATAAATTAACCTTAGTAGCAAAGTTGTACATTTGATTTTTACCTTATTACCTTATTGCTCTCCAATAAAGGACATATTAAGTAATAAAACGGTCTTACTCTAAAAAATCACTGAGTAACCGGGATCAAAATGACATCTTAATAAAATTAAAAAGCCGGAAGAAAAACTCCCGGCCTT
>JBBIVS010000210.1:0-5371 GCA_037439605.1 Draconibacterium sp.
TAACGGTTGTAATAGGTTGGCACCACGTTAAGATCCCAGCCACCCGGACGATTGATTCGCCGGCTGTAACTTGCCATAATTTCATTTTTTTCGCCAACATCATAAGACAAATGCAAAGTTGGAAACAAGTCGTACAATTTTAAAGCCGATGTGGAATCGTTTGCTGATGATGTAATTTCGCGGTCGGTAATTTCTCCGCGAAGTCCGCCCTTAAACTCCAAACCACCCAGTTTGTTGGAGTAGGTTGCATAAATGGCATAAATATCGTTTTTAAAGTCGATTGCACTTGAGAAAAAATCGCTGGTAATCCACATCCCGTTTGCAGGGTTATATTCTTCAAACGCGGTACTTTCATTTTCCCGCTCCATCCTGCTTTGAAATCCTGCTTCCAGCTTACTATCATTGCTAAACGGCAAAGTATAATCGACTTTCATCCTGAGGTCATTTTCATCTTCTTCCTCAGAAGTTCTAACCTGAGCCAGAAACGTTCCCGAAGGATTGTAATTTTCATCGGTCAGCATTTCATTTTCCTCATCACCGTCGATCCCGGTTTCTCCCGAATAAAAAATATTGGCTTCAATTTTATGTCCTTCGATTTTAAATTTATGCTGAAAGTTGAGGGTTGCACTGTAAAAATCGTTTTCCCTGAACGATTTTTCATCGTTCTTCGAATAAATATCTGTTAATTTTGGCATGGTGTATTCTAAAATATACTCTTCTGCCGAGGTGTTGTTTTTCGATTTACCCACCTCGCCCGAAAGTGTAAATGTCGTATTTTCAGAGAGATAATAATCAAAACCGCCCTTAAAATTATGACCTCCCCTGATAAAATTTCTGTCACCTTCGATTGAAAGGTATTTGGTTGTGTCGCCCAGATATGTTTCGCGCGACGTTGCCATACTTCCGTAGTTGGTTTCATCGCGCCAATCGGCACCAATAAAATAGTTGAATTTTTCCGTGCGGTAATTCAGCAAAAAATCAGCACGGTATTTATCGCGTGTCCCGATGGTTCCATTTACTATTCCACTGAGCCCGTTCAATGAATTCTTTTTTGTTATGAGGTTAATGATTCCGGCGCTTCCGTCGGGTTCGTATTTTGCAGAAGGATTGGTAATTATCTCAATATTTTCCAGCGCCGAAGCCGGAATCTGGCGAAGTGCATCGCTGCCGCTGAGCACACTCGGCCTTCCATCGATTAAAACCGTAAAATTACCTGAACCACGCAAAGTCACATTACCTTCAATGTCAACCTGAACAGAGGGAGTATTCTCTAAAACATTGGCTGCTGAACCTCCGGCGGCACTGTAAACCTGGCTTACATTCACCACTTTTTTATCGAGTTTGTATTCAACGGCAGCTTTATCCGCAAGCACGTCAACACTTCCAATTTCAATTGCCGAAGGACTAAGCTTAATGCTTCCCGAATTAAACACAGTGCTTTCTTTGTCGATTATAATATCAGTAACTTTTGATTTTTCGAAGCCGATAAAATGGGCTTCCAGAAAATATTCTCCGGGAGCAGCAACCGTAATTTCAAACTCCCCGTTATTCTTTGTAATTCCACCCGTTACCAGCGATGAATCAACTTTGTTGTAAATGGCAATGTTGGCATATTCCATTGCCTGTCCGGTTGACTGGTCAATAATCACTCCCCTGATTGCGCTACGCTTGTCGTTATCGTTTAATTTTAGGGTACTTTCTGATATGTTGCTTAAATACAATACATTAATTAATATTAAAACTGTCTTTTTTATATTTTTCATTCTGCTTGATTTCTGTTTTCTGTGCAATTTTCGTTTTCAACTATAATAAGACAATAAACTCTTTTATTGGTTTAGTTTGAAAACTGTTAATGAGTTGTTAACGTGATTTTTATTGAAAAACCAAAAAACCAATGTATAAATACCAATGATTTCAACAAACATTAAAAAAATGCCACCCTGGCGGATGGCATCAATCTAAACTAAAAATGCATGGAAAAAAAGCTCTCTTTTTTAACCATTTATAATAGACGGCTATCCAGGACAAAAGTTTAATACAGGTAATTGAAAATCCGTATCAATTTCAATTATTCGGGGTGTTTTTATTTTCATTTGTAAATTTCAAAAACTAAATTTGCTGCTATTCAATAAAATAACCATTAACCTGTTTAATCATGAACGGACAAAATTTTCAGCCAACCGGAACTCCCCCTCCCAACTATCTTGTTTTTTCCATTCTTACCACCATTTTTTGCTGCCAGATATTGGGAATTGTTTCAATAGTTTTTGCTGCGCAGGTAAATTCGAAATGGAATTCAGGCGATATTCAGGGCGCCCTCGAAGCCAGCAAAAATGCCAAACTCTGGGCATGGATTGCTTTTGGCAGCGGAGTTATTATTGCATTAGCAATGACAATTTTAGCAGTGTTTGGTGTTCTTGCAGGAATTATGGGGGGAATGGATTTTTAATGGATGAAGAGAATCATAAATATTGGACTGCTGATCGGTTTTACAGGATTTGCAGTCCTTTTCTTTGTTTTGGATCCGGCCAAACACGATTTGTTTCCGCGTTGTATTTTTACTTCAATTACAGGATATTATTGCCCCGGATGTGGCTCACAACGGGCAGTTCACAGCTTGTTGCACCTTGATTTTGCAGGTATTATAAGTTATAATTTTCTTTTTATTCCTGCGTTTCTGGTCATTTTTTATCATTACCTCCACCCCATTTTCAACAGGGTTTTTAACCTGAAACTTCCCAATATTTTCTATTTTAAAAGTACACCGTGGATAATATTTGGTGTTGTTATTATTTTCTGGATTTTACGGAATTTGCCTTTTTATCCGTTTTTGGTGCTTGCTCCTGGGTAAGAAAGTTGCTGGATACTGGATACTGGTTGATTGTCAATGTTCATTGGTCACTGGTCATTAGTTGACGATTACTGGAAATGACTGCTTTCTCCCTAAGGATCACATGAATTTGTTGTGGGGTGCTCTAAAAACCTTATTTTTTTACTTTAAACCTTAGTAACAGTAACAGTTAAACAAAACATTTAAACCTTATTTACCTTATCAAATGAAGATAGAATATAACAATTTATTATCAGGACACATTGAAAAATAAGGTGAATAAGGTCGGAGATGACTGATTAATAAAGAGTTACTAAGGTTAAAAACCAAAAATAAGGTTTTTGTTGATTAAAAATAAACTCACTCCAACATTTTGAATTGATCCCTCCTTACTGCCGCTTAATTCATGATTAAGATACTGGTTAATATTTAAACGACTTAAATTGATAACCCTTTTTTGTAAGATTCTCAAACAACTCATCTAATTTCAGATAGAATTTATCTGACCTTGTTTTCTCTGTTCCGGGATGAACCAGCAGAATTGCACCGTTTATACCTTCTTTGTTTTCAAAATTCATCAGATTGGTAAAAATCATTTCCGACGATTTATAGTTTTTCATTTCGGGTGTTGTGTAATCAGCATTGGTTCCTGTTCCGAGAGTAAAATTGATTACATCCAATCCCAAATTCCTGCTCCAGTCAACAATCAGCCGGTTGTACAATTCGTACGGTGGCATAAAAAAACGTGCATTTTCAGGTCTGATTCCAAACTTTTCCAATTCAGTAAAATTGTTTTTGAGATCAGTTTCAAATGTTTCGAAATCAATAAGCAAAAAATCTCGTTTTTGCCAGTCGCAATACAACAGGTGTTTGTCGGAATGAACACCAATATAATGATTGTGCTGAATAATTTGCTGTGTTATTTTTTTGAATTCCGGGTTTCTTAAGAAATTACCTGTTAAGAAGAATGAGCCTTTGATATTGTGTTTCTCCAATGTATGCAAAATATGTTCGCCTCCTTCAAAAAGCTCGTCAGCCGTAAATGTGAGATAAATGTTCTTTTCTTTGGGATTGATTTTTACAATTGCACCTTCACTGTCTTTTTCAAATTTGATGTTTTTCGATTGAATCCTACCTGAATTTTCAAGTGAAGCGAGGTAAAAACTAAGACTGGCGGTGCCATCCATTGTAGGTTCGTTGGTGGCATAATCGCCGATATCGTCGTGATAAACAGCCTTCCCAAAATTAAAATCTGCGTAGTCATCGGGTTTTTGCAGTGCAATACCGATTTGCTGTTTATGCCGCCGTGATTCAATTGGGCCGTCAACCAACCCGCCCGGTGTAGTGCCACCCAGCAAAACAGTATATGATGAATGCGGAAACATGGGCGAATCTTCAACGCCCGGAAGCCCGCAAATCATGGCTGTTCCCCACGGGTTGCAACCAAAAAGCCAGTCACGAAGCGCAGCTTCCATTTCGGCAAAATGAGAGTCTCCGGTTTGTTCTTCATATAGCCTGGCCTGTGTAATTGCCGCTGTCACAAGGTTATTTGAGCACCATAAAAAAGGAAGTCCGTTAAAAAACGGATCGTTCTTGCCACGTTCAAAAAGCAGGTTTAAGCCATTTTTATAAAACTGTGCAAATTCTTTTTTTTCATTTTGAATGAGCAAGTAATGTCCGAGATTGATAAACGGATAAGATTCGTAATGTCCGGCAGTATCGTTTTTTATCCACGGGCTCACCGGTTCCTGATTTCCCCAATATTCAGCTTCGTTGAGAAACTTTTTATCACCGGTCAGTTGAAATAACAGTGCAGCGCCCAATTCAAGGTCGTCGGCAAAATTTTTTTCTTCGTAATAATAGGGCGAAACATTGCAGGTAGTCTGCGAATATCCGGTATCGGAAAGTGCAAATTCCCATGCATCCAGCGCTTTTTGCTTCATTAATTCTGAAAATTCTGGTTCAGACTCCTGAAAAATTTGTGCTCCCAAAGCAAAACCCGAAGCAAACTTTCCGGCAATTGAAGAAACCCCGGTTGACTTGTTTTTGAATTTTGCCAATCCCTGTGGTTTGCCGGTTACAAAATACACTGGACGGTATTCGCCCAACCCATAACCAGCTTTATCTCCCACCGGTAAACGGAAACCAACGTGATCGCGGTCGTCGGCAATCTGATTGTACATTTCGCCGGGCGCGGGGTTCATTTTCAGCATCCAGTCCAGACCCCATTTTATCTCATCGAGAATATCCGGTATTCCATTGCTTCCAGGCAATCCGCTTGCATCAAAACTATCGTTGTAATTTTCAGGAAAATTCAAGTAAGCAAACATCATCTGGAAAACCGCATTAACCGAGGTTGTTGAATATTGCAGGTAATCGGTGGCATCGTGCCAGCCGCCGGTTACATCCAGAAATTCACCCGTTCGGGTGGGATGGTCAATAATAATTCCATCATGCAAATGACAAGAATCTTTTAAAAACGGGTTGAAGCCGCACCGTTGCTGGCGCATGTAATTCAGAATAAAATCTGCAGTCCCTTCG
>JBBIVS010000210.1:5381-6560 GCA_037439605.1 Draconibacterium sp.
AAACATCGGTATTAATTCTGAAATTGGGAGAACGCATTTTACCCATTTTAACGTAATATCCACCTTCTTTTTCAAGTTCTGAAAAGTTGAGCCGGTAAGCAGTTTTCATTCCCCACTCTTCAGCAGCTTTTGGTTCAGTTTTACCCGTATAAATCACTTTGTCCGAAATCGCATCATTAACGGTAAATGATAAAAAATCAAGGTTTTCAGATGAAATAAAAACCGCAACTTTAATTGATTTTGGCAGGTAGCCCAACTGATTGATGCGTATAACTTCTGCAGCATTTATTGTGAAAGGGAAAATTAAAAGTATTCCGATTAACCAAATAAGTTTGTTCATTTTTTCCATTTATATTGATATCAGATTTCAGTAAGGTATTTTTCCAAAAATATTTCGATTCCGCAAACCCTGAAATCTTTATGAATCATATCTTCATTTTCCCTTACAATTATATAATTTTTCGACGTACCCAATGTAAGAATCGCTTCAGTATTTCCGCGCGAAGGAGAAAATTTTGATCCAAATTTGATTTCGATTCCAGCTACCGGAATACCACCCCTTTCTATTACCAAATCGAGTTCGGCGCCATCATGGGTCCTATAAAAGTAAGTTTGTCTGTTTGGTTTTAGATTTGCCATAATTTGTTCAATTACAAATCCTTCCCACGAGGCACCCATTTTAGGGTGACCAAAAATTTCATCCTTTTCTTCCAGTCCAAGAAAATAATGGAGTATTCCGGAATCGCGTAAATAAACCTTTGGCGATTTTACAATCCGCTTTTTAATATTTACAAAATAGGGTTGCAAAGTTCGAATCAAAAAAGCATTTTCAAGAAATCTTACATAACTTGCCACGGTTTTAACATCGAGTTCAACGCTTTTACTTAATTCTGAAAAATTAAGAATATTACCATGCAAATGTGCCAACATTTGCCATAAACGCCTCACATTAAAACTCTTGCCTGGAAATCCCAATTGAATTAAATCACGCTCAATGTACGTTCTTACAAAATTTTCCATCCAGAAGGGTTTTGGTAAAGCACTTGTAAATGCCTGCGGAAATCCACCATTTATCCACAATTGATCTAATGTATAGCTCTGCCTTATTTCAAGTACATTCAAAGGAAAAAGTTCTATATAAGCAATTCTTCCGGCAAGGCTTTCCGAGCTATCTCTGAT
>JBBIVS010000211.1:0-2514 GCA_037439605.1 Draconibacterium sp.
ATTACCAAATCTTTAAAATGTTGCAGTTTTATGTCGAGCGCAACCCCAAACATGATAAAAGCGATTGTTACGTTTAAAGCAAACAAACCTGCAGGGGAGAAATTTAATCGAACATTATCGAGTACTTCTAAAGCTTCTTTCATTTTTGTTTAGTTTAATTTGAGGTTGAAAATAAAAAAACTATTCATTAAAACAATAAAAAAGCCGGAACAACTCTGATGAACAATCCCGGCTATTTCAAATATTTTTTATTGTTCTTTATTTTCCAAAAAGCAGTTTTTTCATTTTTGCATTTATCTCGGTATTTTCCATTATCCCAATAAACTCCTCAGCTCCCGGCCCGTAAGAAAATACAGGTACCATTACCGCGGTATGGTCGCCCGTAGGAAAAGCCGCCTGAACAATGCCTTTTTCTATACTTCCGCCGGTCAATGCCATTCCACCTGTTTCGTGATCGGCTGTAACAACTACCAGGGTTTCCTTATCTTTTGCTGCAAATTCGAGCGCCTGGCCAATTACCTGGTCGAAATCGAGCATGTCTTCAACAACATAAATTGTACTACCTGCATGTCCGCCCCAGTCTATTTGTGAACCTTCTACCATTAAGAAAAATCCCCTTTTATTCCTGCTTAAAATATTAATGGCGGTTTCGGTAGCAACGGGCAACATGTCGCCTCGTTTATCCATTCTTGGGTTATGCACTTCGGCGGTTAATCCGGCAAGTTTGCCCTCTTTCACCTTTTTTATTTTATTGATATCAGTTTCAACCTGGTATCCTTTGTTTTTAAGCTCATCAACAAGATTGCGCCCATCGGCCCTTTTTGCAAAATGATCCAAACCCCCGCCAATAAAAACGTCGATTTCAGTTTTAAGGAAATCGGTTGCAATGTCTTCGTATGAACTGCGGCTCGCCTGATGTGAAATAAACGAAGCTGGTGTTGCATGGGTAATGGCCGATGAAGAAACCAACCCGGTAGCAAGTCCCTTTTCTGATGCTTCCTCGAGAATTGTCTTTACCGGATTTTTATTCATGTCAACGCCAATTGCTCCATTGTAAGTTTTTACCCCGGTTGAAAGCGGTGTTCCTCCGGCCCCGCTGTCGGTAATATAATTATCACCCGAATAGGTTTTTGAGAAACCAATATGTTTGCAGTTTTCCAAAAAGAGCCTGCCTTTATTGGCGGTTAACCCAGCAAAAACCTGTGAAACCCCCATTCCATCGCCAATCAGGAATATGATGTTTTTGGGTTTGTCAACATTGAACTTCTGTGGAAATTCTTTCACCTTGTAAGTTTTCTGGCTTATGTAGGTTTTTTCCAGGTCTTCCGACTTTGCTGTAAGATATTGGTCCTGAGCATAAACGGTAATTCCCATTATAAGGAATATCGCGAGAAGTTTTAATTTTTGTAGCATAATTCTGTTTTTAATTTTGAACACGTAAAAATAAGTTATCAAATATAATGAATGTGTTAAACAATTCTAAAAAGGTTGAAATTTCAAACCGGCTTGTTTTTAAATTTTTTTAATGCCAATTCATCAAACATTTTGTTGAGTTCAAAGAAAGTCCCATCTTTTTTTGTTTTCATTTTTATTACATCCATAATTACAAAGTTTGTCAGCACTTCTTCAGCCTTATTTCGCGAAATATGCGCCTGTCTTATAAATTTCGAAATTGTAATTGATGGATTGTTTTGCAGATAATCGATTAAGAATTTTTCATACTCCGAGTAGGTGAAATGAATTCCGTTTTGGCTGTTTCTATTTTTCCACACATTGAGATGGATTTTATGCGCGAGATAATTTTCGTCGCCAATTCTCAGATAGGCCAGCCATTTTCCGTTATCATCTTTGGCAAAATGGGGCTTTTCGGAACTGGGTTCTATCTTTATTTCCAAAACAGTTTTGCCTTCAACCTGCCATTGTTGGGTTGAAAAACTGATGGGCGGATTGCTGTAAATTTTTGCAGCGGCTTCAACCATGTAAAACTCTTCTTCGGTCCTTATCCCTGCAATCTTACCGTTGTCTTTTATACCGACCAATAATCTTCCACCATCGGTATTGGCGAATGCAACAAGCGATTTGGCAATCTTTTTCGAGTCGTTAATGCAGTATTTGAAATCCTGCTGCTGATGTTCGCCTTCCTGAATTAGTTTATATAAATAAGTACTCAAAGCGGTTAGATTCAATAATTACGGATTAATTCGATCCATAATTTCCTCGATTTTTATTTTTTCCTCGTGTAAAAGAATCAACTGAAGTTTTTCCTTTTCGAGCAAAGCGCTCACTTTTGGTCCAATTTCGCCTGTAATAATCGAGGTTACCCCATATTCTTTTAAATACGAAACCAGTTGAATTCCACTGTTTTCGCTGTCTTTAAAAGGGTTTTCAATAATCGAATACTGATTGGTGGCCGCATTGAAAATTACTACATTTTCACATTTTCCAAACCGGAGATCCATAATTGATTTTTCGGTTTTACCGGAAGAAGTAATTGCAAATATTTTATTCATTTTT
>JBBIVS010000211.1:2546-6537 GCA_037439605.1 Draconibacterium sp.
TCCACAGCTCTTCTTGTGTGAGGAATAACAATGGTGCCACCAACCAAATTGGCCACACCAAAAAGTTCAAACAGTTCTTCGGTGGTAACGCCATGTTCAAAACATTTTTCGAGATGATATTTAATACAATCGTCACAGCGCAGAACCATTGAAGTGGCAAGACCCAGCATTTCCTTGGTTTTAGAATTTAGTGCTCCGTCCTGATAAGTCAATGTGTCGAGGCTGTAAATCCTTTTCATCACTTTATTGTCAGAAGCCAAAATTTTTTCGTTCATTTTCGCCCTGTATGAATTAAAATCATCAACAAGTTTGCCCATTTGCTTTATGTCAAATTTGATTATTCATCAATCAGCTTACTGATTTTTGTTTTCGAAAATATCAATAAAAAAGAATTTTATAACCGATTTTGCAAATTATAACAATTTAAATCATCAATTGGTTTTAAAACATAGGGCTTAACAAAGGTAAGTTCAATTAACCCAAAAAATGGTTTAGGTTGATAATGTTAATTCAATCTTATCAGAATGATTTTTGGTATAACTTTTTTTTCATCCTGAAATCGTATATAATTAACATACAAAGCATTAAATACGGTATTATGATTATTCCCAAAGAAGGTTTTAAAAATAAGTTATCGTTTTAAAGCATTTTAATTTATATTTGCCGCACAATTCAAAGGAAAAAATGAAGCGGTTATTATTAGTTTTTTTGAGTGTATTAACCAATCTGCTTTTAAATGCACAAGCATATCCTCCTGCTCAAAACATTGAAAAATCAAATCGCCCTGAAGTAACCAAAAACCTGAATATCAATCAGGATCCACGTTTGGACAAGATGTTAAACTGGCACATTGAAAATAACAGGACCAAAAATAAAATTGAAGGCTTTCGTGTTGAGATTTTTTTCAGTTCCGATTTTGATGCCAAAGAAAAAGCTATCAGGAAAAAAAAGGAATTTTTATCGGTTTATCCTGATAATACTGTACATGTTAAATACATCTCCCCCAATTTCAGGGTGCGTGTTGGCGATTTCAGGACGAAGAACGAGGCGCTAAAACTTTACCGTGAGATTAAAAACAATTATCCTGTGGCGTTTATTGTTGCCGATGAGATTGATTTTCCAATGTTGAAACCAGTACAATATGAGCGACCAAATTAAGCATGAGTGCGGTATTGCGTTAATTCGACTTTTAAAACCATTATCGTGGTACGCTGAAAAATATGGCACGTGGAAGTATGGATTAAATAAGTTGTACCTGCTCATGGAAAAACAGCATAACCGCGGGCAGGATGGAGCAGGCGCTGTTTGTGTTAAAAATAATTTAGCCCCGGGAAGCGCTTACATCAGTCGTTTTCGTTCGGTTAAGGAAAACCCGATAAAAGATGTTTTCGACCAGATAAACGAGCCACTTCAGAAGGCATTTTGGAACAGGGTTGACGTTGACAGCACCGAATGGGCATATCAAAATTTTCCATTTGCCGGAGAACTTTATTTGGGTCATTTACGATACGGTACTTTTGGAAAAAACAGCATCGATTTGGTACATCCCGTGATGCGACAAAACAACTGGAAATCGAGGAACCTTGTTTTAGCCGGAAATTTTAACCTTACCAACACCGACGAACTTTTTAAAGTCCTTTTGGATTTGGGACAACACCCTAAAGCATATACTGATACTGTAACTGCACTTGAAAAAGTAGGGCATTTTTTAGACCAGGAAAACGAGTTGCTTTTCAGAAAATATAAAAATGAAGGATTGAGCAACGATAAAATTTCGCATAAAATAGAAGAGAACCTTGATATTCAGAATATTCTGGAAAGGTCAACAAAAGACTGGGATGGTGGCTACACCATAGCCGGGTTAATCGGTCATGGCGATGCGTTTGTGGTTCGCGACCCCTGGGGAATAAGGCCTGCCCATTACTATTGCGATGACGAAATTGTTGTTGTGGCATCTGAGCGCCCTGTTATTCAAACGGTTATGAATACCCGTGTTGGCGATGTTCACGAAATAAATCCGGGAGAGGCCCTGATCATTAAAAAAGATGGCCGCATTGGCAAAGAATTGATACGGGTTCCCCATAAAAGAACTTCGTGTTCATTCGAACGTATTTATTTCTCGAGAGGAAGTGATAAAGACATTTATAAAGAACGCAAGGAATTGGGCAATTTAATTTGTCCGGCGGTTCTGAAAGCCATCAATTACGATTTTGAAAATACAGTTTTCTCTTACATTCCAAATACTTCTGAAATAGCATTTTATGGTATGGTAGAGGGAATCAGGCATTATTTGGTTGATTGGAAAATTGAGGAAATAAAAAAGAAAAATGGTTCGCTAACCGACGAAGACATCAAACGAATAATCTCCTTTGAACCCCGTATTGAAAAAATTGCCATAAAAGACGTTAAACTTCGCACTTTTATTGCCGACGATGCCAGCCGCGAAGATTTAGTTGCTCATGTTTACGATGTAACCTACGGAATAATAAAGAACAATGTTGATACACTTGTAATTATCGACGATTCAATAGTTCGTGGTACAACATTGAAAAACAGTATTTTGCGCATTTTAGACAGATTGCATCCAAAGAAAATAATCGTTGTTTCCTCTGCGCCTCAAATCCGTTACCCCGATTGTTACGGAATTGATATGGCCCGGCTGGATAAATTCATAGCGTTTAATGCTACAATTGAACTGTTACGTGAAACTGGTCAGCAGGCCATTATCGACAAGGTTTACAACCAGTGCAAACAGCAGGAAAATTTACCAAAGGAGGAAATTGTAAATTATGTGCAGGAGATTTACCAGAATTTTACCGTTGAGCAAATTTCGGCCAAAATTGCTGAATTACTCAAACCTGAAGATTGCAATGCCGAGGTGAAAATTGTATATCAGACCGTTGAGAATTTGCACAAAGCCTGCCCTAACGATTTGGGCGACTGGTATTTTACGGGAAATTATCCAACACCGGGAGGTAACAGGGTGGTAAACAGTTCGTTTATCAATTTCATTGAAGGGAAAGACAAAAGAGCTTATTAATTTTTGATTTTCTTTCAGATTCAAAACTGAAATAACCTACAAATCAAAATTTAACCCTTTTTCAAGGAGTTCTTCATATTTTATTTTGTTGAATCGATAGTAGAAAGCGCCTTTTTTTGATGTTTCTTTTTCCTTTTCGTCTAACTTTTCAAGCAATCCCATAGCAAGTAGTTTTCTTCTGAAATTTCTTTTATCGAACGGAACCTGGTAAATCGCTTCGTACAAACGCTGAAGTTGGGGAATGGTAAATTTTTGAGGGAGAAGTTCAAAACCAATGGGTTGGGTGCGTGCACGTATCCTTAATTTGCGCAAAGCTTTTTTTACCATTTCCCCGTGATCAAAAATCAAATCGGGCAGTTCAGAAACCGAAACCCATGTAGCTCCATGATTCTTAACCAATTCGCTATCGTGTTCATTAATTTTTATAAGCGAAAAGTATGCTACTGAAATTATTCTGCCACCTGCATCACGGTTCACATCGCCAAATGCATAAAGCTGTTCCATATATACATCATCGAGGCCTGTGAGTTGTTTTACAATTCTTTTTGCGGCAGATTCAAGGCTTTCTTCAGGAGCTACGAATCCACCCATTAACGACCAGTTTCCTTTTTCAGGAGCAAACCGGCGCTTCAGCAGCAATAACTTTAAATCGTACTCATTTTCGTTGAACCCGAAAATAATGGAATCAACTGCAACCAGAATTTTTGGATAATCAGAATAAAAATCCATATATTTTTTATTTGGGTTCGGGCCATTCACCCATTTCTTTATCCTTGATGTATGTTTCAATATGGCGATTAACCTTAAAGCTGTATATATCTTCAATTGTAACAATAATACCGGTTTCGAGCACCTCGCCAAACTCGCGGTTTACCGATGTGCCAAAGGTTTTCATTGAAGGAGAGAGGTTCATGTATGAATTAATCAGCGGTGGTACGTTTTCACCATATA
>JBBIVS010000212.1:0-6522 GCA_037439605.1 Draconibacterium sp.
AGCCGTATTTTCCCCTTCAAAAACAGTATTTTCATCGCCTGATATTCCCGTGGAAGGACCTGCAAGCGAATAAATCGACTTAAGGTTGTCGCCCAGATAATCTGTTAAAATAACTTCAATATTTTTTACCATTGCCTCTGTGCGCTCCAGTTCGGTCCCTTCCTGCAACTTCATTTCAATGGTAAATTCGCGCGATTCGGTTTTGGGCATAAACTCGGTACCAATGTGTGGTAAAATTAAATATGCAATGCCAATTAAAATAACTGATGCAATGATTACAATCCATTTTGCACTAATCACTTTTTCAAGGAAACGGCCATAACTTCCAACTTTAACCGATTTAATTTTACTGACCGATTTTTTATTCCTGTAAATCCGGTGATACATCATCGGAATGAGGAAAATAGCCACAAATAAAGATGAAATCAAGGAGAATGCAACAGTCCAGGCCTGATCCTTAAACAGTTCGCCGGAAGCACCATGCAAATAAACAATCGGGAGAAAAACCACAATGGTAGTTAAAGTTGAAGCGGTTATTGCCCCCCCAACTTCGGCTGTTCCGTTGATGGCCGAATCGCGCACACTCATCCCGTTTTCATGGTTTCTGACAATGTTTTCCATCACAACAATGGCATTGTCAACCAGCATACCTGCACCAAGCGCGAGACCGCCCAATGTCATAATATTGATGCTGAGATCATTGAAGTACATTAAATTAAATGTAGCGATAACGGAAATCGGGATTGCCAAACTGACTATTAACGTAGTTCCGAGCCGGCGTAAAAACACAAACAGTACCACCACAGCGAGCAAAATGCCGAGTAATGCTGAATCCTGCACTTCACCAATTGCATCGCTGATAAACTTGCCCTGGTTTGTCACCTGGGTTAGTTTATAACCCGGTAAAGCTTTCTCGATTTGAACAAAAGCCTTCTTGATCTGATCCACCGCTTTTACGGTGTTATATTTGGTTTCCTTGTAAACCGAAAGGCCAACACAACGTTCGCCGTTAATGTGAACGATATTGGTGGGTTTTTTATTTCCATACGAAACAGTTGCCACATCCTTCAGGAAAATCGGCGCCCTTTCAATCCTGGTTTGTCCTTCAGATGCCACCCGGGTTGCCTTGTAACCTACAATAAGGTTTTCAAAATCTTCTTTATCGCGCAACATGCTAACACCCTTTACAATGTATTGCGTGCCAAGTTCGCTGATCCGGCCCCCGGAAACATTACGGTTAAAATTTTGAATGCGGGTGCTAACCCCGTCAAGTGTAAGGTTTTGAGATTCCAACCTGAACATGTCGGTTTCAATTACTATTTCACTTTCTTCCTGCCCTGAAAGTTCAACTTCGGCAACTCCTTCCAGCCGCACAAGTTCGTTACGGACATAACCTTCAGCAACTTTGCGGATTTCGTTCATATCCGAAATTTCAGAGTGGGTTAACCCAATAATCATTACAGGCGAAGTGTTTGGGTCGTGCTGTGTAATTTTCAGGTCTTCTATCTGGGAATTCTGTGTAAGTGAGTTCAGCGCCTTCTGTAAATCGAGAAAAGCCTCATCCATGTCCTTATTCCAGGCATATTCAACCGTAATTTGAGCCGAACCCACTTTTGAAACGGAAGTTACCTGAGTAACACCCGACTGGCGCATTGACAGCGCTTCGATGCCCTCAACAAACTGTTTTTCCATTTCCTCTGGTGGCCGCTCTCCCGATTTTATTTCCACGAAAATCCGCGGCGAATTCAAATCGGGGAAAAGGTCAACCCCCAGTTTCTGGAATGAAATAAATCCTAGGAGTATTAATCCAAGAACCACCATCATTATTGTAACCGGGTAATTGACAGAAAATTGTGTTAATTTCTTCATGTTTCAAATTTCTAATGAGAGGAGTAATTCTTAGAGAATTATTTTCACTTTTGAATTGTCGCGCAATGTTTCAAATCCTTTGATAATTAACCGGTCGTTTTCTTTGAGGCCTTCAATTACCTCAACAAAGTCCTTGTTTTCAATTCCGGTTCTGATTGTACGGTCGTCGGCTGCACTGTTTCGTTCAACCACAAATACATATTTACCGCGGTTGCCGCTTAAAATTATATTTTTAGGAATAACTATAACGCTGTCTTTTTTGGCGGTGATGATGTCGGCTTTGACAAACATTCCCGGCCGCAATTTCAGATCAGGATTGTTGATTTGAAGCTTACCGCCAAACGTTCTCGTTTCGGAACTAATCATTGGTGAAAGTTCGCTTACGGTACCCATCAATGTATCCTGGGTGATGGTGTAATTGGTAATCAGCACCTGTTGGCCAAGCTGAACTTCGGAGATGTTTTTTTCAGGGAGGTTAATATCAACATACATTTTATCGTAACTCATAAGGCTAACTATTGGCTGGCCCGACGTTACCCTCGTTCCTTTTGTGTAATATGGCAATTCCACTATTACACCCGAAAACGGGGCAACTACATTCATTTTTGCCAGCCTCAACTGTGCGCTTTCGTAATCGTATTGTGCATTTGTCCTCGACACTTCCGAATTCCGGAGTTCGCGCAGGGTTACGCCCCCTTTTTCGTATAACGATTTTTGTTTTTCGTACTCGCTTTCAGAAATCTCGAGGTTTAATTTTTTTGAATCAAGCGCTAATCCGTTTACATACTCGTCATCTTCAAAACGGACAATAACCTGGCCTTCTTTTACTTTGTCGCCCAGTTTAAATGGTTTTCCGGTGGCCGGATTTGTTTGAAGGTGATATTTCCCGGAAACTTCAGAATTTAATGTGGTTTCGTAAATCGCTTTTGCCGTGCCAGTTGTATTGATATACTGACTTATGCTTTGCTTCCTTACATTTTCAACTGAAACAGGAATTGCCAGTTCGGTTGATTCGGCCTGTGGCTGGTTGTTACACGATACAGCAGCTACTCCGGCTGCAGCAATTAATAATAGCAGTTTGATATTTTTCATTTTTCAATTATTTTTCAGTTTCTTTTTTTTCGTTTAAATATAACTCAGCCGGCAAAATGGGTTCGCCTTTTTCAAAATCGTAAAGTGATTGTATTTTTAGGTTTAACAGTTCAATTTTATAGTCAATCTGTGCCTGTGCCAGTGCAATTTTCTTTTGTGAAAGCTGTGTTTGATACAGGTTTAAATCCATACCGGTCAGGTCGCCATTTTGGTAACGTTCAAGGTTGATTTCGTATGTAAGTTGCGCGTTGGTTTCGTTTTGCCTGGCAATTTCAATCTGGTTTAACTGGTTCTGCAAATTGCGATAAGCCTGCCTTACACCAATAATTATCTGTTTCTTCTCTTCCGACAAATTCAATTCCTGCGATTTTATGGTTGCTTCCTGCGCTGCAATCCGGGCTTTCTTTTCGCCCCAGTCGAAAATAGGGATGTTAAAACTCACGTTAACTGACGGACTTCGTGTGGGTGAACTGAATATTTGCCCAAGGCTTTCATTATCGCCTGTTATACCTAAACGTAAATTTACATCGCCGCGAAATTCGTTTTGCGATTTGGTCACAATCATATCAAACTGGCTCGATTCAACATCAATCTCCCGCTGGCGTATTTCCATCCTCGATTTTAAACCGTTATCAATGGCTTTATCCATTTCAACCTTAACGGGATTTGAAGTAATGTCGGCCAAAACCAGTATGTCTTCGTATAAATCCATCCCCAAATAAAGTTTAAGCTGGTCTTTTGCATTTTCATAAGTAACCTCTCTGTTTTGCAGGCCCGACTTTGATGTTGAAAGGTTTAACTCTGCCTGGTATAACTCTTCCTTTGCGGCCAGACCGGCATCAACTTTGTTTTTTATAATGTCGTAGCTTTTTTGCGTGTTTTCAAGTTCTTCTTTGGCAATGGCCAGGTTCTTTTGTGCCATAAAAACATTATAAAAGAACTGAGTTACATTTTTCTCGAGGTTTAACCGCTGAATTGCATAACTGATATTTGCATTTTCAAGACTAAGTTCCAGTTCTTTCAACTGTAATTTAAGCCTGTTGTAGGTAAACACCGGCTGATTCAGGTTTAAATACAAATTGTTGTAAAACCTTCTGCTTTCAGGGTTCATAACATTCGAAGCATCAGTTGAACTGTATTGCCATCCGAATTCGTTTATCAACGAGATGGTTCCATCGGTTGGTAAGATAGGTTGCGAAATCAGAAACCTGGCATTTGAAGTTAAACTTTTGTTGGTGTACCATTCTGACACACGGGTATCGAACCGTCGCTGGTTACTATAATTTACCGGAGTGACATTAAGCGAAAGCCGCGACTTTAAAGCTGCACGCTGAGCTTCAAGATTTTTTTGCGATCGTTCAAGGTTCAGTAACGACATTTGCAGGTCGGGGCTACCTGTTTCAGATATTTTCAGGGCCTTTTCGAGGGTCAGCGCCTCCTGGGCCTTTAACCCTGCAAGACCGAGAAATAAAAAAACCCCCAGTAATACTATTTTTTGCATCTGTTTGTATTTTATTAAGTTAATGTTTCTATTTAAAAAAATTATTGTTCAACCAATTTAACGGCATCGGCAAAAATCATTTTAAGCTTCGATTTATTTGTGAGTTCAACCAAAGCCGAATCGGAAGTAAAATAGTAGGTTCCCAGGTTGTTCCAGCCTGGTTCTGCATTTTTGGTATCAAGTATTGATTCCTGGTCGCCTTCGTCGCTGTGTATTATAAAATGATATTCGCCTGTTTCTTCATTGCCACCGCCTCTTGGCCCCATCCGGCGGGGTTTGTATATGTAACAGAAAACATCATAATATCCAGGCTTTTTAAGCGGGAGATTCCATTGGGCTTTTAAATCACCGGTTCCTCCTTTAATATAATATGCCGAGCGAACGTATGCACCGTAAAAATCGGAATTGGTTATGGCTGTCCAGTTGGTAGGCGGACGCCAGTAATTTATACCGGAATATTTGCTTTTGCCTGTTTTTTCCTTTACCAGCCATTTTTCGAGCAAACTCACTTTTTCAGTTTTTGTAATTTTAAACAGCGGGTCTTCATTATCAACAATTACCTCGTTTGGTAAACCCAATTGTACCGGAGTATCCGATATTGTTTCGCTTTCAACCGGTATTGCCTTTGTATCTTCTTCAACATCCCTGAAAAACACCATCATGGTTTGAGGAATATTTTTTGAAGTCATTGTATTCAGAATCACCATTCGGGGATCAACGTTCAGCAGGTAGCTCAAATCTTTGGTTTGGTGCGGCGCGAGATAAACCAGTTTATTTATCACATCTCCTCCACCCATGCCTCCGCGGCCGCCACCGGGGCCACCGGGTCCGCCGCCCAGCCTGAAAGAGACTTTTACCAATCCTTCTGTATCCGAAAAATTGGTTGCTTTGAAAGTTACCATGGTTTGCATTCTTTCTTCCGACTTTACTTTTACGGCTTTTATCGTCGAAAACAAATAACCGGGCAAAGTTTTGGCTTGAAACCATTCATCCATTAATGGTATCAATTCCAGTTTGAACTGGTCGTAAATTTTTTGTGAGAAAACTTCGAATGTTATGTTTTTATAGGTGTACTCATTCAGTAAACCCCTTAAAAAACTTTGAAATTCTTCCTGCCCGGCTTTCCATTCTATCATCGAAAAAAGAACGTCGCCTTTTAATTTAATTACATTTTCGATTATTCCTTTTTGCTTTGGATCGGCAAGAATTTGCTGGAAAGTACTATCCTGTAGTGCAATATTTGCACGCTCATCGGCGCTTTGCCCCTGCATACTGCTCATAAATATCGCCCGCATGTCGGTGACCTGGTTTTTCAGGTAAGCTTCAAATATGCGATTGGTAATTGGCCACTGATCAGATTGTATGTTATTCTGAAAATTATACAACATGGGGAAAATAAAATACGGACTTAGTTTTGTCACCTGGGTGCCTCCTCCGGGCCCGCCTACCCAGTTTCGTTCCTGTTCGGATGTAAAGGTGCCGAGAAAATCACCAAAAACACGCAATTCCATATCTAAAGGAGTCATGTTATTATCGCTGCCCTGCCACCGTTGCATATTTTTCTTTTGTGAGTCAAAATCAACAGCCCTGATCATAAATCCTTTCTCCGGAATCAAAACCTGCTCAGGCTGCACATATTCCTGCATCGACGCCCAGCTTCGTTTGTAGGTTTTAAACTGCGCGGGCACTTCCACGAGCGAAAGCTTATCGCTTGCATAGTTCAGTTTGTAGGTGCGTTTAAAATCTTCGAAGCGTTCGCTAACCACGTTTGCAAGGGTATCATTTATTTCCTTGAATGAGTTGGTGAAAAAGTCGTGACCATCGAGATACCAGATGCCAAATTCAACACTTTTCCCTTTTAACGTTTTCTGTTTGTAATTTCCGACTGCCAGCGAAAGTTGTGTTAACGCATGACTGTTTTCGAAAGTAAAATGCCCGGCTGAAACCTCTTTTATATTTCCCTGCGAAATGGCTTTTAATCCTTCGTTGGTTTTTACTTCGAGATTAAAATTAATAAATTGCGGCTGGATAAAACCCCGATAGAACGGGGGTCGCGTAAG
>JBBIVS010000213.1:0-6511 GCA_037439605.1 Draconibacterium sp.
ATTTCAGCAAAATGGCTGGCTCGTTCAGGATGATGAAGCAAAATATTACGTTTACGCGCAAACCATGAACGGTCGCACCCAATACGGAATTGTTGGCGCTGCTGCCTGTGCCGATTATCAAAACGGGATCATCAAAAAACACGAACTCACACGGCCTGATAAAGAGGAAGACCGGATGGTGCTGACCCGCTACCTGAATGCCAACATCGAACCGGTTTTCTTTGCCTATAAAGCTATTCCCGAAATCGATGAAATAGTTGAGACAGTTGTGAAAGATAACGAGGCGGATTACGATTTTACAGCCGAAGATGGATTTGGCCATCATTTTTGGGTGATTAACAATCCAGATACAAACAGGCAAATAGAACAACTTTTTATTGAAAAAGTGCCGTTTACTTACGTTGCCGACGGGCATCACCGCACCGCAGCCGCAGCCCGGATTGGACTGGAAAAAACTGCTCAAAATCCAAATCACACGGGCAATGAGGAGTACAACTTTTTTATGGCCGTTCATTTTCCTGACAACCAGTTGCAGATTATCGACTACAACCGTTTGGTTACCGATTTGAATGGTTTGTCGGAAGTTGATTTTCTGGCAGAACTTTCAAAAGGATTCGATGTAAAAAACATGGGGACTGAAATTTATAAACCACAAAAACCCCATGAGTTCAGTTTGTATCTCTCGGGCAACTGGTATAAACTGAATGCTAAACCCGGAACTTACAACGACAACGACCCGATTGGAATCCTGGATGTTACCATTTTGTCGAACTTGGTACTGGAACCGATACTTGGAATTAAGGATTTGCGAACTTCAAAACGGATTGATTTTGTGGGCGGAATCCGCGGTTTGGGAGAATTGCAAAAACGTGTTGATTCAGGCGAAATGAAAGTGGCGTTTGCTTTGTTCCCGGTTTCAATGCAGCAACTCATCAACATTGCCGACAGCGGAAATATAATGCCGCCAAAAACCACCTGGTTTGAACCGAAGCTGAGGTCGGGATTGGTGATACATAAGTTGGATTAACCATATTTGTTTTGTACGACATATTACCGTACATTTGCGAAAAAAGTAATATGGAAACTCAAGTAAATAAGAATGAACGAGTTGAGATAAGAATATCTTCTCATGACAAACAAATTCTTCAAAAAGCACATAAACTTAGCGGAGATAAATCTTTTAGCAGCTTTATCGTTCGGATTATTAAGAAACAAGCCGAAGAAATAGTTACAAAGAATGATAGGATTATTGCAAGTGAAACAGATAGAGATAAATTTTTTGATGCTGTTTTCGGAGAAAGTCATCCAAATCAAAATTTGGTTGAAGCAGCTAAAAAGTATAAATCTCAATCCACACTGTTGTGAAAATTCAACTATTAGAAAAAAATCATAACAGAAAGAACTTCACTTGTGAAGAAGATTCATTGACTGAATACATTACAAAACAGGTCAGTCAGGATATTGTTAATAGACTGGCAACTTGTTTTGTTGCTGTTGATAGTGAACAAAATGTAATTGGCTACTATACTTTAACAAGCGAAAGTCTTGGTCGTGATTTTATTCCTGAAAAGTACATAAAGCAAGTGCCAAAAAATTACAATGCCCCGGTTATCTTGTTGGGTCGGTTAGCAAGGGATATCCGGAAAAAAGGGGAAGGACTTGGGGAACACCTTCTTTTAGATGCATTATTCAGAAGTTACAAATTGTCGAATAATAGCATTAAAGCTATGGCTGTAGTTGTGGATCCAATTAATGAAAAAGCTGTAGAATTTTATAAAAAATATGGATTTGAACAGCTCTCGGATAGCGGGAAAATGTTTCTTCCTATGAAAATTATAGGCAAACTTTTATAAAAATCCCTAACTTCATCATCCTAAGTATTTTGAACATGGATTTGCAAAACATAACATTATCAAACATTTATAAACGCCAGAAAACAGACCGCGATATTTTTCAGGAGTTGATGCCATTCAAAGTAAAAGAGGTACTGTTATTTGCCACTCTATACGATTCGTATTCGATTGTGCGCGAGGGACAATTCAGCGATAAAATTTTTGGAGAATACCTGCAGCTCAATTTGTACGCAGCCCCGCGTTTTACCGGTGTAAATACAAGGGAAGATGCAGTAAATGCACTGAATGGCCACAACTACGATATTATTATTGTTATGGCCGGGGTCGACAAAGTTACTCCTGTTGAAACAGCCCGCGAACTAGTGCGAATCAAACCAAATATTCCGGTGTTGCTTCTGGTGAACAACAACGCCGACTTGCTTTTCTTCCAGAAAGAAGGGAAGAAACTCGATTTCATCGACCGGATTTTTGTGTGGAACGGGAATTCAAATGTTTTCCTTGCCATGATTAAATACATCGAAGATAAAAAGAATGTGGCCTTCGATACCAAACTTGGCAGTGTCCGTGTAATACTTTTAGTCGAAGACAGCATTCAGTATTACTCGCGGTATTTACCCATGCTTTACACCACAGTTATGACACAAACACAGGCGCTTGTAAAAGAAGATGCAACCGACGAACTGCATAAAATCCTGAAAATGCGTGCAAGGCCTAAAGTGCTGCTGGTAAGTACTTACGAAGAAGCGGTTAACATTATAAGCAGTTACAAAAAGTATATTCTTTGTGTAATTTCCGATGTTAAGTTTGAAAGAAATGGTGTTGATGATGAAGATGCCGGAATTGAGTTATTAAATTATGCTTCACAGTCTTTTCGGTATGCAGTTCCGCTGCTTTTGCAATCGCACGATATTTCGAATGCCGCCCGTGCAAAAAGCATTGGCGCCGATTTTATCAATAAAAATTCGGAAAGTCTGTCGATGGACATTCTCAATTTTTTATACCGCAGGCTCGGGTTCGGAAATTTTATTTTTAAGGGACAGGACGGAAAACCATTGGCTGAAGCAAATAACCTAGAAAAATTTCAAAAGTTATTTAAGGAAGTACCTGCCGAGGCGTTGCTTTATCATGGCAGCCGGAACTCCTTTTCCACGTGGCTTATGGCGCGCGGCGAGATTAACATGGCCGACAAGCTGCGACCGGTAAAAACCAAAGATTTTCAGTCGGCCGAGGAAATCCGGCAGTTTTGTCTCGATACTTTCAAGCAGGTTCGTTTTGAAGAACTAAAAGGTACGATTGTAAATTTCAATCCGGCAATGGTGCATTCAAACCAGTTAATAGTTAGGCTGGCAAAAGGATCGTTGGGCGGCAAAGGCCGTGGAATCGCATTTATCTGCAATTTTATCGAAAACATCAATTTCAGTAAACTAATCCCCAAACTAAATATACGTATTCCTGCAACCGCTGTACTGGGAGCTCTTGAATTCGATAAGTTTATAGAAATCAATAATCTTTACGACGATTTATATTCACTTAATAATTATGAATCAATCCGGAATCATTTTCTTGAATCGGATTTTGACCAGGAAACCAAAAAGCACTTAATGGCATATTTAAAAGAGATGCGCAAACCACTTGCGGTGCGGTCGTCGGGTTTGTTTGAGGATTCATTGCTGCAACCATTTTCGGGAGTGTATGCCACGTATCTCATACCCAACAACCACCCCGATATTCAGGTTCGTTACAATCAGCTTGAAACTGCCATTAAACTGGTATATGCAAGTATTTTTACTGAGTCGGCGTTGGCTTATTTTGACGCGGTTAAATACAAAATTGAAGAGGAAAAAATGGCTGTGGTTATCCAGGAAGTTATTGGCCACAATTATAATGGTAAGTTTTATCCAAGTGTATCGGGGGTTGCACAATCGTATAATTATTACCCCATTTCTTATATGAAACCCGAAGACGGTTTTTCGGTAGCTGCTGTTGGTTTGGGAATGTATGTGGTTGGAGGGGAAAATGCATTCAGGTTTTGCCCGAATTATCCCGAAATAAATCCAACTTCAGTGGATGAACAATTGCGAAACACTCAAAAAGTTTTTTATGCAATGGATCTTACCAACCCCGACATCGATTTGGTTACCCGGGGAGAAGAAGCTGCAATTAAAAAGTACAAAATTGCCGATGCTGAAATTGACGGGACACTTGATCATGTGGCCTCAACCTTCGATTTTGAAAACGACTGCCTGGTTCCTGGGGTTCAACAAAAAGGCCTTCGTGCTATTGATTTTGCCAATCTTTTAAAATACAATTACATTCCCTTTGCTGATACTTTGCAGGTACTGTTAAAACTTTTTAAAGAAGCTATGGGGGCCCCTGTTGAAATGGAGTATGCCATTGATTTGGAACCTGCGGAAAATGGATTGCCAACCTTTTACCTGCTTCAGATAAAACCTTTAATCAGAATAGAGGAACAAATTGAAATAGACCTGGGCGATATAAACGAGGAAAACGTTTTTATGTACGCCGAACATGGTATGGGCAATGGTAAAATTGAAAGTATTTACGATGTGGTTTATGTTGACCCTGAAAAGTTTGATAAACTGAAAACCAAACAAATTGCCCAGGAGATAGGAGAAATTAACCGCCACTTTGAAGAGGCTGGGAAAGAATACATATTAATTGGTCCCGGGCGCTGGGGTTCGCGCGACCCGTTTACCGGAATTCCTGTATTCTGGGCAAATATTTCAAGGGCACATATTATTATTGAAATGGGATTGCCTGATTTTCAAATTGATGCATCGCTGGGGTCTCATTTTTTTCATCATGTAACATCAATGAATGTGGGGTACTTTTCAGTACCTTACAATTCAGAATATACAAAGCTGAAAATCGATGTGTTACAACAACAGAAATTGATTAGGGAAACGGAATTCGTTAAACATGTTGAATTTGATAAACCGTTGACAGTTTTAATGAACGGAAGGGAAAGAAAAGCGCTGATTCATTGTTAACGTTTTAATGCATCGGCAAATCAAAAAATATTCAGAATTAAAAAGTTAAGGCGAAAACTTACGTTTTAAGTTTATAATCTTTTCCATTTTTTTTTCGTAAATTTCGTTGAGAAAAACGATTGTAACAACCGACACATGAAGCTGGCTGTTTCAGATGATGAATCGTTTATCCGCAGGCTTGATGAATTGATTGAAGCCAATCTGGCGGATGAAAATTTCGGCGTAAAGGAACTTGTAAACAAATCGGGGCTGAATGAACGTTTTATCAGGCGTAAATTGAAAAATATCGCAAAAAAAACCATCAGCCAGTACATCACCGGAAAACGGCTCGAACACGCATTTGAAATGCTGCAGCAAGATGAAATCAACGTTTCTGAAGTTGCTTTCGCGATAGGGTTCAGCAGTCCGACTTATTTCAATGCCGTTTTTCACCAACATTTTGGCTTCCCGCCGGGCGAAGTTAAAAAACGCAATTTTTTAAACCATCAGTCAGAATCTGTCGCCTCCGACAGTATTGTTCCATCAACACAGCCATTTACAGATAAATGGTCAGATAAAAAAATGGTTCTGAAAAAATACAAAATACCGCTTATTCTGGCCGGATCAGTGGCCTTGATATTATTTCTGGTGTGGATATTCCGTTTCACTCCCGTTTCGGGCGACAAATCAATCGTCGTGCTGCCCTTCAAAGATTTCAGTGCTGATGCCGGTAACCATCAGTTTGCCGATGGGATTACGGAAGACATTCTGGATAAACTCAGTAAAATAAGCGATTTGAAGGTGAGGTCGAGAACCACCTCCGACCATTTCAAGGGCACAACATTAACCATGAATGAAATAGCCCGGGAAGTGAAAGCGAGGAATGTGCTGGAAGGGAGTGTCCGGCAGGAAGGAAACCGTGTGCGTATCAGCGTGCAGTTGATTGATGCTTACAATGACAGGCACATCTGGTCGGAAAATTACGACCGCGAATTGGAAAATGTTTTGGGAGTTCAAGGTGAAATTGCCGTGCAGGTAGCTGCAAAGTTGAAAGCTGTACTCTCTGAAAACGAAAAAGAGAGGGTTGAAGCCATTCCCACCCGGAATATTCAGGCGTATGATTTTTACCGTCGCGGCCGATTCCTGATCAACAAAGCCAGTGGTAACCAACGGGCTGATTTAAATAAGGAAGGATTGATGAACAGCATCAAATATTTTGAAATGGCTATCGCGGCCGACAGTAGTTTTGCACTGGCTTATGCCGGACTTGCCGAAGCATGGTTTACCCTTTCAGCTTGGGGATGGTACAGACCTTATATTGAAGGACTTAATAAAGCAAAAAAATATGCTGAAAAGGCATTGGCGCTCGATCCCGGGTGTGCGGAGGCCCGCCACCTGAAAGCCTGTTGGCTGATTTGGCCCGAAAGAAAATTTGAAGAGGGGCGCAGGGAATTCGAAACCACCCTGCAACTTAATCCCAACTATCCCGGCGCGCATCAGAACTATGCACAATTCCTGATGATCACAGGCCCAATTAGTGAATCCCGCAAGCACATGGACCGCGCCATTGAACTGGATCCCTATTTCTGGGTGACCTGGAACCTGAATGCATGGATTTACTATTTTGAAGAAAAATACGATAAAGCCATTGAAGCCTGCCAGATGGCA
>JBBIVS010000214.1:0-1286 GCA_037439605.1 Draconibacterium sp.
AGAGTTCATTTTTTTCTGTTTGGGACTAAAGATAAGGAAAGTGAAAGATTATTTGCAATACTTTGCAACGTATTCAAGCGCTTTGTTCTGGCCCAAATCGAGCGCCTTCCTGAAATCCGCACATCCATTTTCAGGTTGCTCAATTAAAACCTGAATGTTTCCGCGGTTAAAATATGCAGGCGCAAACAACGGATCAATTTCTATGGCTTTGGTATAATCCTCCACGGCGCCATCGTAATCTTTCAGCGTTTTTTTTATCAGCCCGCGGTTATTGTATGCCATAACATTGGTTGGGTTCAGCTCAATTGCTTTGGAATAATCAGCAACAGCGCCATCATAATCTTTCATGATGTTTTTTGCAACCGCCCTGTTGTACCAGGCATCGGCAAAGGTTTTGTCAAGGTCAATCGAATTGTTGTACTCTTCGATGGCCTGTTCATATTGTCCCTTGTCAAGTTGTGCATTTGCTGAATTGTAGAATTCTTTTGCACTTTGGGCAAATCCAACAGAATAAATCAATACGAATAAAAGGGTGGAAACTGTTTTTACCATGGCCTCTTTTTGCTGAACAATTGTTTAATGCCTGCAAAATAAACAATTCAAAGAGAAATTGCAAAACATAGCGGGGATGTAACTTCATTTAATGCCATATAATTCTAATTGTGACGTTGTCAGGAGCTTCGCACGCTGACAAGTCTGAAGTTCCTCAAACCTGTCAACGTCGCCAGACTTGACAGCGTTAAAAGACGAAATAATTATTTTAATTTATTCGGGTATGTGATACAAAACCCCAAAATCGAACGGCGACCACACCGAAGTTTGAATTCCGGTTACTTTTAATGCTTTGTTTACCCAAACATTGCATGTTTTGAAAAGCGAAAAACTTCCACCGGCTTCATAGAAAAAGTCGGATTCGTAATATCCCCGGGCTGCAATTTTTTTGAAACTGCCATTTTCGTTTTTGCTGAATGATTTTTCAATGTACTTATTCAGCAAATCAAGCTGCGAAGTGCAGATATTAATTTTTCTCCACGAAGAATAACGTGTTGAATAACAGGTAACATGCATGGCAGTTTCGCTTTTCATGAACAGCGCTTTAAAAGCGGTTTTCAGGGTCAAATCCTTCCATTCGGGTGTGTTGATGTAAAATTCCCTGTCGCCCCAACCAAACGAAACATATTTTGTTCCCGGCAAAATTTCGAGGTTATTCAGCAATTCAGGTTGAACATTTTCCACCGGCAACACAATATCAAGATGCACGCCGTTGGTGGTTATATAAATCTAGT
>JBBIVS010000214.1:1309-6493 GCA_037439605.1 Draconibacterium sp.
GTGGATGGGTTTTCGCGAATGAAAGAATCAGCGCTGCGGCGAAGTACAGGATTACTGCGGAAATCAGAAAAATAAAAAGCTGTTTCAGGAGGTTGAAAATCAGGGTGATAATGTTTCGTTTCATATACTTTCAACGAAATTTAATTAGTGGAAGTTTGGGAATTTTTCAGGCACTGAAAACAAAACCAAATTCTTACATTTTACTTCTGTAATTCTTATTTTCAGGAATTACACCTCTTACACCGCCTTCGGGATTATCAACATCGCCTATGTAACGCGGGATCAAATGAATATGAACGTGCGATATAGTTTGTCCGGCTGATTCGTTTACATTTACTCCGATATTGAAACCATCGGGATTGAAGCGTTTAATTAAAATGTCTTTTACGAAATTCAACATAAACCAGCAAGCCGACTGTTCTTTAAAAGACAAGTCTAAGTAGCTGGCACAGTGCTTTTTCGGAATAATCAGAACATGTCCGTCTGAAACCGGGAATTTGTCGAAAATTGCGTAAGCGGTTGCTGTTTCTGCAATTATTTCCCTTTCCTTGTTGGGATTGCAAAATGGACAGTCGGGATTTTCCCTGTGCTTTAACTGGTTAAAATGCTGGTATTCATAAATTTCGCAACTCTCGTTTCTGAAAATTGATTTAAAAGTGAGTTTTACATTCGATTGATAGGTAGGTATTTGGTGAATTTTTTGCGTTCTGAAACCTTCGTAACGCAAATCGCGCCTCACGGCAAAATAAACATGCCCGGTTGGTTTTACAAGTTGCGAAAGTTCAAGTAAAACAGTTGCCTGTTCTTCGGGCAGGAGAACATTTAAAACATACAGGCAAATTATTGTATCATACTTTTTTTCAGGATATTCCGGGAAATAGTGTTTGTCGTACCCTGAAATGTTGATTCCTTTTGCATTTAGCAATTCAACATCTTTTCCAAATCCACATCCAAAATCCAAAACTTCACCCAATAATAAATTATGATTTATTAAAAATCTGGCCGGGAAAGAAAGTGTTTCTCTCTCTTTTGCAGTTAGATGGCTGTATTTATTTGATTGGTTCATTGTATTCCATGCCATTCGGTAAAACCACGGTTATTAATCAGGTATTTACAACTGCTTTTCAGATGCTCAAAGGCATTCTCTCTCCAATTCATTTTTGTATTGTTTCCCAACAATGCCAACTGAATTTCTTTCTGAAATCTTTCAGGAAGATTTTTGTTTAACATTTCCCAATAATCAAGAATTATCTCCTTTCTTTTTTCAATTAACGAAACAGAAGGTATTTTATCCCTCTTTAATTTGTTGGTTTTTCTATCTGAGGGAAGTAAATTCCATAAATCATTGTTTTTCCATATTGAGAAAGGAATGATGTGATCCACTTCAAATTTTTCGATTGAATTACCAGACCAAACACAAAAAACAACTCCTTCATTATTTAATAATGTTGTGTAAATTTTTCTTGATTCACTTGCTTCTCTTTCAGTTACAGGACTTTTTAAAACAAAATTTATTGCTTTTTCAAAAGATAAATTTTCTTTGGATGCTTTTACCGAAAATTCAGCCCATTTGAAAAGAATAGAATCTTGTCCACTTATGAAACTACCTAATATTTGAAATGCTTCATAATATTCAATTGGAATTGAAAAAGATCCGAAATTTTTAACTAATACCTCCAAATCAATTTCATTGATTGTCTTAATTATGGAATCTGTTTCATTTTGAAAGATTGAATAGTGTCCATTGTTGAGTGAATACCCAATGTGCTTCATTGGCATTCGTGTAATTGTGTCTTTAATTTTTTTTGCTAACAATATAAATTCTGTACGCAAGTGATTGGGTACTCCCTTGTTTTTTAAGTCATTGTAAAACGCCGAAAAACCTCCAATTTTCTTGTATTTTGAAATGATTTCTTTGAATTGAATTTCAAAAGCAAGATTTACAGTACCGTTAATTTGAGGAATGTACTCAGCAGATTCTAAAATCGGATAGTAGTATAACATCCATTTTTCTATCAACAGTCCAGTCGGAAAGAATACTTTATCTTTTGAAAAGGTTATGAAAGGAGAATTATCTTGAATAATATCAATGACACCGCGCAGAAGAGCAAATTTATAAGTAGTTGATTTACTGTCTCTCTCTATAATTTTGCTAATGTTTGAGAATACCTCATTTCTCATTTTTGACATATTTTTCTGGGATAAATAATTTCAGTAAAGATATAATTTCAGAAAACTAAGAAAACCAATAATTGGGTTTAATAATCAAAAAAAAGAGGAACCATTTTCAGTTCCCCTGTAATTAGTGCTTTTCAGCTACCTTTTATTTTCAAATCTTGCAGTATTTAATAATTCGGGAAACCCTAACCAATCTTTACCGCTTTCTCCACTTTGGTTTTCAACAGGGCAATTTAGGTACTCCTTGCTCATGAATTGTTGAAAAATATTTTAATTGCTGATAATGAGCAAAATAAGTTTTTGTTTGGAAGAAAGAAGTTCAATCATATTAATACTCAAACAAAAAATGCCTGCACTTGAAATTTTAGTTTGAACTAAGAATTATCCCGGAGGGATAAAATGTTTACAGAAAATGGTTTGAATGTGCTGTTATACGACCCCGGCCGGGGGCGGAAGTTTTTGAAAGCATGATTTTCTATAAATATGCGACCTCTCTGAGGTCAGAATAAACCTGATTGAGTTTTTCAGCTTACCCTAATTTTATTACAAAATTGAAGTGGATGCCTTTCAGTCAGTAGTCCTTAATTTTTTCGGTATTTTAATGAAGTACAGACTGCCGTTAGTTCACTTCTTTAATTCATAATTTGTACTTCGTCCGCCCGCAGCTTCTTTCTGCAGAATATCCTTGTCAATCAAATCGTTAATATCCCGTATCGCGGTATCTTTTGAGCATTTTGCAATCTTCGCCCATTTTGAAGAAGTCAGTTTTCCGTCAAATCCATCCAATAACTTGTCCAACAGTTTCTTTTGTCTTTCATTTATGAGGGTTTTTGCGTGTTTTGTCCAAAAGCCGGCTTTGAATAAAACCCTGGCCAACTCAGAATCAGTGGATTTCAGCGCATTTATCAGACAGTTTAAAAACCATAAAACCCATTCCGTAACATCAAGATCTCCCTTTTGTGTTTTTTCCAGTATTTCATAGTATTCTTTTCTTTCAATTCTGATTTGTGCCGACATGCTGTAAAAACGTTGATTGCTTTTATCCGCCCGGGCCAGTAACATATCTGTTAAAGCCCTGGTTATCCTGCCGTTTCCATCTTCAAACGGATGTATTGTAACAAACCATAAATGGGCAATTGCTGCTTTTATTACCAGGTCAATGTCCGTAGTGTTGTTAAACCAATCCAAAAACTGATTCATTTCCCTTTCAACCAAAACTGAATCCGGCGCCTGAAAATGCACTTTTCCCTTTCCCATTGCGCCTGATACAACCTGCATTGGTCCGGTAGAATCATTTCGCCAGGCAGCAACTGTTATCTTGTACATTCCGCTTCGGCCGGTTGGGAACAGGGCTGCATGCCAGTCAAAAAGCCTGTCTGCTGTTAATGGATTGAAGCAATTTTGTGTGGCATCCAACATCATTTCAACCACACCGTCAACATTCCTGTCCGACTTAACCGAACCTGCTATTTGCATTCCCAATCTGCGGGCAATTGAAGAGCGAACCTGTTCGGGATTTAAATATTCTCCTTCAATTTCTGACGATTTTACCACATCGAGCGTTAATGTTTCCAATAAGGCTTCATTCCTCAGGTCGAATCCCAACGATTCCATTTTTCCAATCAGTCGTCCTTGCAAATTTCTTGCCTCGCTCAACAAATTTATGATTTCATCATTTTGCCATGTAAAGTTTGGCCAATTGCTTTTCTGATGTATAAAAGTTGTCATTCGTTGTATAATTTGCAGCGAATATAGCTGTTATTCGTTGCAAATCGAAATTATTCGTTGCACATTTTGCGTTATTTGGACAAGAACTTACCCAATCTTCACCACTTTTTCCACCTTCGTTTTCAGCAGGGCGATGTCGGGCACGTCCATAATTTTTTTTACAAAATGGAATTGAACGCGTTTGAGGTAAACATTTTCGATTAAGTTTTATTTGATAACTTGTTGAAAATTTTTAATATGATTTTGTTTAACTATCTGTAATTTAGCGAAATGTTTATTGGATTGTTATTTGACAGACAAAACAATGGGAAAAAAAGACTTGCAATATGAATAAACCAATCATTCCGGGTTCGTTCGTTCAGGATATTAAATTGATCATTTGGCAAGCCCGGACACAGGCTGTGCGAAGCGCAGAGTTTCACAGGGTAGAGATGTACTGGAAATTGGGCGAACGTATTATTGAAGAAGAACAGCATGGGAAAGAACGCGCAGATTATGGAACCTATTTAATCCGGTGCCATGCACAAGAGCTTGAACCTGAATTTGTCAGCGGGTTTTCTGTGCATACTCCAGAGCAGTTAAGACAGTTTTACCTCAATTTTCCAGTTGCGAACGCAATGCATTCACAATTGAACGGTTAATCATTTACATAGCAAAAAGAAAAAATTATCTGGAAGAAATTTAGATGATTGAAATATGAAAAACAAAAGTGTATCTATTGTGCGTTCATCGGCAGCCGAATATCTTACATTTGTTGCTGCCATAGGTGACGGTGGTGTAGAAGCAGTATATGCCGACGAGAATATATGGCTCACACAAAAAATGCTGGGACTCCTTTACGATGTGGAAACGCACACCATCAACTATCACCTGAAAAAAGTATTTGCGGATAGCGAGTTGATTGAAAATTCAGTTATTCGAAATTTTCGAATAACTGCTGCAGATGGTAAAAGTTATAATACCAAACATTATAATTTGGCTGCTATTATTGCTGTTGGTTATAAGGTAAATTCCGAACGTGCTGTGCAGTTCCGTAAATGGGCAACTACCATTATCGAAAGTTTCACCATCAAAGGTTTTGCCATGGATGATGAACGTCTGAAAAATAGTGGAACCATACTCAGCAAGCAATATTTTGAAGAACAATTACAGCGTATTCGCGAAATCCGGCTTTCAGAACGCAAATTTTATCAGAAGATTACAGATTTATATTCCACATCGATTGATTATGATGTAACAGCACTGGCAACCAAACGTTTTTTTGCTACTGTACAAAAT
>JBBIVS010000215.1:0-6480 GCA_037439605.1 Draconibacterium sp.
GATGCCGCAAAACAAACGGATGAAAACTGCCAGCGAAACACTCTTCCTCTATGTGCCGCTGGCACACCGTTTAGGATTATACAATATAAAAACCGAACTGGAAGAACTCAGTTTTAAATACAAACACCCCGAAGAATATAACCAAATCTTGTATCTGCTCCATAATCAGGAAGAAAAGCGAAATTATCTTGTAAACGAGTTTATTAAACCCATAAAAGAAAAACTTATCGAAGAAAATTTCGATTGCGAAGTTACCCACCGTTTAAAATCAAGTTACTCAATTTGGCAAAAAATGCAGAAAAAAGGCGTAAGTTTCAATGAAATTTACGACATTCTGGCCATTCGCATTGTTATCAAACCAAATCCTGAAATTTCGGAAAAACGGCAATGCTTCGACGTATTATCCATAGTAACTGATATTTACAAACCAAAACCCGATCGTATCCGCGATTGGATAAACCTGCCTAAAGTAAATGGCTACGAATCACTTCATGTTACAGTGATGGGCCCGCAGGGAAAATGGGTTGAGGTTCAGATTAGGACCGAACGAATGGATGAAATTGCCAACCGCGGATTTGCGTCACACTACCGTTACAAGGACATCACAACTTTCGAAAACGAACTCGAAACCTGGATTGAAAGGATTCGCGACCATTTGAAAAATCCTGATTCAGATGCATTTGAGTTTCTCGATGACTTTAAACTAAATCTTTACGGTACCGATATCAATGTTTTTACCCCTAAAGGAGATATGATTTCAATCCCGCAAGGCTCAACAGTAATTGATTTTGCATACGAAATCCACAGCGATTTGGGAAATAAATGCATTGGCGCCAAAATCAACCAGAAACTTGTACCGGTAAGCCATGTTCTTCAAAATGGCGACCAGATTGAAATATTAACATCAAAAAATCAAACCCCAAAACCCGAATGGCTTAAGTTTACAACCACTGCAAAAGCACGCGCAAAAATTAAAGACGCCTTTAAACTGGAAAAAAACCAACATATCGAAAAAGGGAAAATAATGGTTGAAGCAGCCATTTTACAAGCTGGCGTTCCCTTAACATCGAATAATTTAAAAAAAATTACAGGGCATTACAACCTCAACAATAAAGACCAGCTATATTCAGATGTAGGAATGGGTTTTATTGAATTAAAAGATATTGTTGAAATTCTTGGCCGTAAGTCAGAAAACAAACTTGTTAAGTACTGGAACATTACCTTTGGAGGTAAAAAAAGGGTTGACAACCATGATGAACAATCCAATTTGCAAAAAAATCAAAAATCAAAAATCGATCTAAAAAAAACCTTTGTTTTAAAAGAAAACCAGGATAATGTTTCCTTTTCGCTCGCCAAATGTTGCAATCCAATACCCGGCGATGAGGTTTTAGGATATTTGAGTGGTGACGATCACGTGATAATTCACAAAACTGATTGCCCGGTTTTAGATAAATACATTTCGAACCAGGGGGAAAAAGTGATAACTGCCCAATGGACAAAATTCAAAAAACAATCGTACCTGACACGACTGGTACTTGAAGGTTTTGACAGGGTGGGAATCGTGAACCAGGTAACAAACATTATTTCAAACGAAAACAACATTAATATGCGCTCGGTGCAGTTCGACACCACCGATGGAATATTTAAAGGGGAACTTTTCCTTTACATTCACAATACCGAAGATTTAAATAACCTAATCTCGCAGCTCAAAAAAATAAAAGGAATTGAAAATGTATCGAGGATAAAAAACCTGAACGATTAATTTTTATTCATTCTAAAGAATTTCAAAAAAAATATTTTATTTTTACACCCTATTTTAAATTAGTTTAAATATGAATAGCCATAAAACCAGGGAAACCGTTAAAAATATGTTTACCGAGTACCTGGAAAAAAATGGACATCGTAAAACTCCCGAGCGGTTTGCTATCCTCGATGAAATATATTTTCGCGAGGGCCATTTTGATATTGAATCTTTGTATATATCAATGAAGAACAATAATTACAGGGTTAGCCGGGCAACACTGTACAACACTATTGATTTGCTTCTCGATTGCAAGTTGGTTGTTAAGCACCAGTTCGGCAAAAATATCGCCCAGTTCGAAAAAGCTTTTGCAACCTTGCAACACGACCATTTAATCGACATTACAAATGGCAGTGTTGTTGAATTTTTCGATCCCCGAATAAGGGAAATCATCGAAGATGCCTGTATTAAAAACAATTTTAAGTTATCACATCATACACTTTACATTTACGGCGAAAATATAAAGTAATAAATACGCCTCTTTTCTTAATAACTTATTAATCCTGGTTTGAGGTTCTGATTTTTTAAATTATAACCCAAAAAATATTTGTATTTTTATCCGCTTAAATGGTAAGCCGTGAAAATTTCATCATTTACGATTGATTTTTCACGGTTTTGTATGTAAAATAAAAATGAAAATTCCAATGAAAGTAGATGTGTTACTCGGCCTTCAATGGGGCGACGAAGGAAAAGGGAAAATTGTTGATGTGTTAACCCCGAAATACGATGTAATCACCCGTTTTCAGGGCGGGCCTAACGCAGGTCATACGTTGGAATTCAACAATATAAAACATGTTTTGCACACCATTCCTTCGGGAATATTTCGTGAAAATAAAATCAACATCATTGGAAACGGAGTGGTAATTGACCCAATCGTTTTTCAGAAAGAAATTGAATCGTTAAAGAAAATCGGGGTCGATATTTCAAAGAATCTCTACATTTCGAAAAAAGCACACATGATTTTACCCACTCACCGTTTGTTGGATGCTGCCTCTGAATCAAAAAAAGGTGAATCAAAAATTGGCTCCACACTGAAAGGAATAGGGCCAACCTATAAAGACAAAATTGGTCGCGAAGGATTGCGCGTTGGCGATTTACTTCACGATTTTGAAGAAAAATACAGGTCGAGAACATATAATCACAAATTACTTCTGAAAGATTTCTTTAACTATGATTATCAGCAAATTCTTGATGATTGTGAAAAGGATTGGTTCGAAGGGATTAATCTTTTAAAAACGTTCCATATTGTTGACACCGAACACATGATTAACCAGCTTTTGCTTGAAAATAAATCGGTTTTGGCAGAAGGTGCACAGGGAACTTTACTTGACATTGATTTTGGTTCGTACCCGTTTGTTACCAGTTCGAACACCATTTGTGCCGGCGCATGTACAGGGTTGGGTGTTGCGCCTACAAAAATCGGCGAGGTTTTGGGCATTTTCAAAGCGTATTGTACCCGCGTTGGAATGGGCCCGTTCCCCACCGAATTGCTCGACGAAACCGGAAATAACATGCGAAAAGCCGGTAATGAATATGGTTCAACAACCGGAAGGCCCCGCAGATGTGGCTGGCTCGATTTGGTAGCCCTGAAATACTCGGTTATGCTGAACGGGGTAACCCAGTTAATTATGATGAAAGCCGATGTGCTCGACCAGTTTGAAACCATTAAAATTTGTGTTGGATACGAAATTAACGGTGAAACGGTTGAGCATTTCCCGTTTGAACTCGACGACACTGTAAAACCTGTTTATGTTGAATTACCCGGCTGGCAAACCAATTTAACCAGCATTAAACACCCGGACGAATTTCCGGAGGAATTCAACAATTACATTAATTTTATTGAAGACGAAATGGGAATCCCGGTAACAATAGCTTCAGTTGGTCCAAACCGCGAACAAACCATTATTTTGGATTCTGAATAAAAAAAGGCAAAACTGATTTTCACTTCTGTTTTGCCCTTTTCTTTTTTCTTTAAACTTTGAACCCGGAACTTCAAACTGAGTTTACCAGCTTCCACCGGCGCCACCACCGCCAAAACTTCCACCACCGAAACCGCCAAAACCGCCGCTCCCGGATGAAAAACTACCAAACGAGCCACCAGAACCTCGACCACCTGATAACATTCCCATGGCAAGCCAAAATGGTAAACTCTTACCTGGAGAATAAAAGCGGTTTCTTCGCCCGCGCATGATAAATACAAAAACAAGCATAAAAATAATAATGGCAGGAATAAAGCCACTTTCTGTATTTTGTACACGCTGCTGCTGATAATTTCAGCGGTGTATTCGCCACGCGTAATTTCCATTATTACCTTTACACCATCCGAAATACCTTTGTAATAATTGTTTTCCCTAAAATAAGGAATCATTTCGAAGTCGATAACGGTTGAATTCACAATTGCATCGGGCAAAACGCCTTCCAGACCGTAACCAGTGGCAATAAATACCTCTCCTTTACTGTTTCCCTGTTTTGGCTTTACCAGAATAACAACACCATTATTTTCCCATTTTTGTCCAACTCCCCATTTTTCGCCTATCTGATAGGCAAAATCAGCAGGATCATAACCTTGCAAATCAGGAACGGTAACAACAACAATTTGCGTTGAAGTTGCCCTGTCGAAACGTACCAAAGTATCTTCCAGAAATTCGCGTTCTGCTGCTGACAATACATTGGCAAAATCGTTCACCAACCTTGGAGGCACCGGGCGATCAGGAATCTGGGCAAATGAAATTGCTGCAAACCCTGAAATTACCGTTATCAATACAAATAGTTTCTTCATTATTACCTTAATTTTTGCCAAACGAAATGTCATTCGAAAGTTCGTTAATATCCTCTTTTAAATATGGGAAATGTGTTTTCAACTGCTCTCCGGCCATTAAAATACCGCTTGTAAGACCTTCAGTCAGGTTTCCTTCTTTGAATTTTGAAAGAACAAGTTCCTTTGTACTCTCCCAAAAATCTCCAGGTACTTTTATATTAATACCGGCATCTCCCAAAATGGCAAACTGATGGTCTTCCACCGCGAGATAAAACAAAACTCCATTTCGCAACTGGGTTTTATGCATCTGCAGTTTTTCAAAAATATAAGCAGCCCTGTCCAGAACATCGACTTTGCAGTATTTTTCAATATGCACCCTGATTTCGCCAGATGTATTCATTTCGGCCACCCTGATTGCATTTGCAATTTGCAGTTTGTTTTCTTCGGTAAAATATTTCTGAATATTCATGGCGCTGTTTTTTTAAAACTGTACCACCGGCGCTTTTTCGGCTCCCTCCTGTGCTTCAAAATAGGTTTTCTTATCGAAACCAAACCAGCCTGCATAAATTACCTGCGGAAATTTTCGAATGTAAGCATTGTACAATTGTGTGGTTTGATTAAATTTTTGCCTTTCCACAGTAATTCTGTTTTCCGTCCCTTCAAGTTGCGCCTGCAAATCCATAAAGTTTTGATTGGCTTTTAAATCGGGATACCTTTCAACAACCACCATTAAACGGCTGAGTGCCGAAGAAAGACCTTCCTGTGCCTGGTTAAACTGCTGAATGGATTCCGGGGTCAGGTTCTTTGGGTCAATATTGACAGAAGTAGCCTTCGAACGGGCTTCAATCACGCCTTCCAATGTTTCTCTTTCGTGCTCTGCATATCCTTTAACCGTATTTACCAAATTCGGAATTAAATCGGCCCGGCGTTGATACACATTCTCGACTTGTGCCCATTGCGAGGTAACCTGTTCGTCCATTTCAACCATTTTGTTGTATCCGCAACTTGAAAATAAAAATGCAACAACCGCTGCAAGTAATACAAATCTCATTCTTTTCATTTTTCTCATTTTTTATAATTTGACAAATATTTCGAAATAATGTTAAAAATCATCTCAAAATTCGGGGAAACTCAATATTTTACCGCTGTATTTCATTTCATCACCGATAAAGTGTATCGAAGATATGACAACAAACGAATTTAAACAAGTTATTTTACAAGGAATTCCAAACTTTCTGCCCGAAACCAGGCCCTATGATTTAACCGTAAATCACGCCCCCAAAAGAAAAGATATTCTATCGGAAAATGAAAAAAAGCAGGCGCTGAAAAACGCGCTTCGCTATTTCGACCCTCAGTTACACGCTGAACTTGCACCTGAATTTTTAAATGAATTACGACAGTTCGGCAGGATTTACATGTATAGGTTCCGCCCTGAATATAAAATGTTTGCGAGGCCAATTGACGAATACCCTGCCAAATCGGAACAGGCAGCCTCCATTATGCTGATGATTCAAAACAACCTCGATCCTCAGGTTGCCCAGCATCCGCACGAGTTAATCACCTACGGAGGTAACGGGGCAGTTTTTCAGAATTGGGCACAATACCTGCTTACCATGAAATACCTGGCGGAAATGACCGATAACCAAACACTCGTAATATATTCGGGCCACCCGATGGGATTGTTCCCGTCACATCCCAATGCGCCGCGAGTTGTGGTTACAAACGGAATGGTTATTCCCAATTACTCGTCGCGCGATGATTATGAAAGAATGAATGCTTTGGGTGTTTCGCAATACGGGCAAATGACTGCCGGTTCGTACATGTACATTGGCCCGCAGGGAATTGTTCACGGAACCACGATTACCGTTTTGAACGCTGCACGGATGCATTCCCCGGGTGAAAATACGGGTAAAATTTATGT
>JBBIVS010000216.1:0-1885 GCA_037439605.1 Draconibacterium sp.
GAATTTACTCAAACAAAATTACCTCCTGTGGCAGTGATCACTGAAACTTCGGATAAGTACAAGGATATTGTTGTATCAGCCATTGGTTCTGTTTTACCAAACAAACTCACAGAAAGAGAGTTTGTTATACCTGTTGGAATTAAAAATAAGCTCAGGGTGAATTCGATAGTTCAAACGGATAGAATTGTAACTGTAAAGCGCGAAAATATTGTTGCACAACTTGGTCAGCTAAACGACGCTGAACTGAAAAAATTCAAATCGATTTTGGTGGAAATGATAAATTAAGTTCCATTTTCAAGATGCCACCTTTATCTCTTTATAAACATTTGATTCACATACTTTATTGCTTCATCAATCCTCAAAAAATACATTCCCGAAGGAATATAGCTGACATTAATTTCGGATTGAATCCCTTCGTTTAACTGAACTTTTTTTAACGAAACGCCCTGTAAATTGAAAATTTCAACAGTGCCGCCTGCAAAATTTGCCGGAACTTCAAAATATAATATATCATTTACCGGGTTTGGCCAGATTTTAATACCATTTCCCAACTTATTGGTTATAGCCGGGGTTGCATAAGGAACCATTGTAAGGTTTACTGTGGTGTCACCGGTCAGATAAATCGTTCCTGAAACATCGTAATATCCGTCTTTATAAATGAGGTAACTGTAATTTGTGTTAACCGGCAGGTTCCTGAAATTAAGAATTCCGAGGGCAGTTGTTACCAGGGTTTGGGTGTTTAATGTAACTGTTACGTTTTCCACAGGTGTATTTATCTCTTCTACTATTCTGAACCTCACCGAACCTTCTGTACGTGTAAGTAAGAACTGAAAAATGGTATCGGACTGAATGGTAAGTTTTCCGGTTTTATTTTCAAACGACGATTTTTCAATCAGAAAATCGTAATTACCCGGGTAAACCTCGTATTTAACTTCGCCTTTAATGTTGGTGGTTTTTAGCTGGTTGTTAAAGGTTACCCGGGTGCCCTCAAAAAAACTGCCCGTTTGTTTGTCGGCTACCGAAATGGTGATGCTGTATTTTTCAGGAACAAGATAATAGGTATAAGTTGTATCGCTGTAAATTGGGAACTGCCCTGTGTTTATTGTTTTGTAATTCTGCTTTTCAATGCTGATTTGAAGCAGGTTGCCTGTATTTTCGAAAACTGTCTGGCCCGAATTATCGGTTAATATTTGTTTCCCGAAATTAATGACCTTGCTGCCTGAAACGACCAAACCGGTGTTGCTGTCGATGGTTTTTATTGTCACCCTGAATACAGCAGTTTGTGCGCTGTCTTTTAACCTTCTTTCAAGTTGGTCAAGGTACAGCGATTTTGGTTCGAGCATTTCGCCTTTCCCGATTCCCTCGGCAAAATCCCGCGGAGCAGTTTTATAGGCAAAACCATTAATTGTTCCGTCAGCAGGGTCAAGTTTTACCTGGTCAGCCGGGCCGGAGGTTCCGATTATGTAACCATATTTGTATTGCCGCGACTCGATGATATAATTTTTATCTGAATGATAAGCCAGTCCTTTGGTATTGTAAAATACGGACTGTGTTGATGAATGGCCATGCAAAACATTGCCGCCGTAAGGACGAAAAACCGATTCGAGATAATCGCTGTCAACCGTGAAATTGTCAATCAGATTCGCCGGGCTCAGGTACATGTGAAAATCGCTGGCATATTTCGAGTTTTCGCCAATGCAGTTGTAAATCACGTTACCATTACTATACGGGAATTTAAAATCGTAATTGTGGCGGCTGTGGTTGGCACGGCTGTTTTTAATCAGGCAGTCGTTCGATTGCAGGGTGAACAAGTATCCGTTACCACCGCCGCCTTCATACTGTGGTTTCTGAAAAAAGCACGAATCAACAGTTATTCCGCGGCTTT
>JBBIVS010000216.1:1957-4677 GCA_037439605.1 Draconibacterium sp.
ACCAGCAGTTTTCGCTGTAATTTATTTTGATGAAGTGCGAAGCATGAACATCGTAAGCGCCGGTTCCCTGTTCAGTATAAGTTTCCTCGTCCCAGCCGCTTTTTTCGCTCTGCCGGTTCCCGATACTCAGGTTTTCGATTCCGCATTCGGTAAGGTGTGTTTTTGCATGGTAAACCCTGGCAATATCACGAAGTTTCAAAAAATAGCGGGTAGGGGAGTCAATGTAAATCAGGTTGTTTTTGGTGTCGATGGAATCAATTGTGCGGTAAAACATCAGCCGTGCCGCCCATTCCACCCAAATTCCGCCCATCCCGTGTTCCTCGGCAAATGCGGGTGTTCCGTCGGTTCGCAGGATAATTTTATCTCCCTTTTTAAACCCGCTGACCGATTTTACCGGAATAATCCGCGTAGGATAAAGCAGGTCGTAACTTAAACCGGTGGTGGTTCCGGCTGCGGTTGCCCAGTTGCAATCCTGCCCCTGCATCAGTATAACATTTTTCTCGCGCAGGTAAACGGCCTCGTTATAAATAAAAGTCGAATCCTCACCGGCACCTCGCAATATTGTGTTATTGTATTGAATCCGGAGTGCATACTCAGCATTGCCGGGATTGATTTTGTATGTTCCGGAAGGAAGATAAACCACTCCGCCACCGGCCTGCCCGACATCATCCAGCGCTTTCTGGATGATGGCTGTAACATCAGTATCACCTGAGTTATCAGCATTATACGGAGTTTTTGTGATGTCAATAATATTATCCTGCACAAACCGGATTTCTTTTTCACCCTGGTGATATCCGGCATACGAAAAATCGTGCAAAAAACGATCGTAACCATCTTTAAATCCGGGTTTCCAGTTTTTGGGGTAAAGCGAACTTCGCCATGTCCCGGGCACAGGTTGATAGGTTCTAAGGTTGGGCATTTCATCCAGGGTAAGTACATAATCGTGGGCAAACATTTTTTTCCACAGGAGGAGTGGATTATATTTGGCATTTCTTACAAAATCGCCATACCACGGCATAAAATACGACCAGGGCGCTTCATCGGCAATAAGTTTATCAGCATCTGGGGAAGACCCCGTTTCGCTCAACGTTATCATTTTCTTTCCACCATAGTCGCTGTTCAGTTGGTTAAATTCAAGGATTTGCGAACCATGATCGCCATCTTTGTACAGGTCGCGGCCAATCATATCCACCACATCATCGCCGGGGTACCAGTTCTTATCGTTTAACTGGCTGGTCCATACCCAAATCAGGTTTCTCAAGCCATGGTGGTTCACCATCCGGTCGTACATCAGGCGGTACAGTTTTTTACAGGGTTCAGCGCCTTTTGCACCCCACCAGAACCATGCACCGGAGGCTTCGTGCAGCGGCCTCCACAACACCGGAATATCCTGATCCTGTAACTTTTTCAGCAATCCCGAAATGTAGTCAATGTCCTTTATCATTGCCTTGTATTCAGCCGAATTTGGGTCGCTCACTTTTGAAACATCAAATTTGGTGTCCTTCGTGTAAAAAGCCTCGGTTGTTTTCAGCGGGTCGCGCCAGTGCCAGCAAAAAGCCGGAATTCCGTTCCTGTTGTAATAATTCCGGGCATCGTTCACTGGTTCTTCATCATTGTACCAGGTGTAGCCCCTTCCACAGTGCATAAAATCGAGCCCCACCAACGCCGGTTCTTTTCCGGTATTGGTTTTCAGCCATTTTACCTCGTCCATGCTGTTCAAAGTCATGGCGCCCGAAATGATTTTCTTTCCATAGTTGTCGTACAGGAACTGGTAAAGCCGCACTGTGTTTGGCGTTGATTTGGGAGTGACCGGCATTTTATCAATACTGAACCTCGACCATTTTTCGGTTTTTTCAAAACGGATAAAATCGATGTTAATCCATCCCCACGATTTTGTGATTTTTACTGTGTGGCTACCTTTTTTCAGTTTAAGCCCTGTTACCACCTGCCGGGTGATGTAATCCGAGTTCTCATTGATGGTAAATGACACGCTCATGTCGTTAATAACGAAATAGTTGGTTTTTGTTCCACCGGGAGCTGCAGCATTCACATAAATATTGTAAAAACCTTCTTCCCCGATATTGAATTCAAACGACATGCTACCATCTTTTTGGGCAACATAATAACCACCCGATCGTGAGCTGCCGGCTGTTTTTTCGGCCCCGCCGGAAAGTGTGGCATTTTCGGCTTCAAATATCTGGGCTGAAATTGTAAACGAAAACAGCATCAGCAAAATGAAAGTAACCATTTGAAGCCAGTATTTAGAGTGAAGCTTTTTGTTTGAAAAATTCATTTAAACTATAGCTATATTATTGTGAAAATCATTTTTACACATTTTGCCAATTTACATAATGGCGATAATAAAGTAAATTGCGTGAATTAGTTTTCTTTAACTTTTCTTTGACGTTGTCAGGTGCTTCGCAAACTGACAAGTCTGTTTTCTCTATTCTGTCAAAGTCTTCAGACTTGACAGCGTTAACTTCTGTGAAGTAAATTATTTCTTTTTAGCAAACTCCCTCAGTTTTTCGCGGGTTTTAATGCCCGACTCTTTTAAATTTTCCTCTTTCCAGTTTCCGGTGTCGCTTGCCGATGTTTTCAGCATCGAGCAGGTTTCGTTTTTATCGGCAACCGACCATATTACCCAACTGATTTTATTGGCTTCCATCCAGTCAAGCCAGGTTTTCCACGAAACATAATCAATTGCACCGTTTCCGCTGGCT
>JBBIVS010000216.1:4736-5492 GCA_037439605.1 Draconibacterium sp.
CACGCAATTGTTTACCATGTGTTGCTGCATAAAAATGCACTGTGTACATTAAATTACTGAAACCATTAATCGGGTCATCAGCAACAATATGAATATCCTGGTCCCAATGTGGGGAACCAACAAGGATAATATTATCGGGGTCCTTTTCCCGAATGGCTTTTATCACTTCAATGGAGTAGTTTTTTACTGAATCCCATGATTGCCGCACAGGTTCGTTAAAAACCTCGTAAATTACATTTGGAAAGCGGCCATATTTTTCGGCCATTTCAGAAAAGAAGCTTACGGCTTCATCCTGGTGGATTTCATGGCTGTGCCAATCGATAATTACATAAATTCCGTTGGCAAGCGCACCTTTTATTACCGCTTCAATTTTTTCTTTCGACCACTCTTTTTTATCAAGGTAACTTCCGCGCGGGCCTACACCCATAGCAGCCCTCACTACCGTACATTTCCAATCGTCGGCAAGCCATTTTACCGACTCCTGGTTATAAAAGCGTGGCCACCAGTTATGCCAGCCATAGCTAACCCCTCTCAAAACTACGGGTTTGCCTTTTTCGTTTACCAATTGGGTCTTTTTAACAGAGAGCTTCCCGTGTTCGTTTACAGGTTGGGCATTTAAAAATCCGGTTAAAATAAAAATGCCTGCTACCGTCAGTACAAAATTTTTTAGTTTCATAATCTAATTTTTAGCTGTTTATTTCATTTATTATTAACGTATTCTACACTAATATACCTATTCTTTTACCATGTTAATTT
>JBBIVS010000216.1:5507-6472 GCA_037439605.1 Draconibacterium sp.
GACAAAATGTCCTGTTTGAACGGAAATCCAATAAACACCTGATGGATAATTTGATAAATCAGTTTCAACAGAATTAAAACCTGCATTTGAAAGGCCATTGAAAAGGTTGGTTAACTTTTGCCCGTTTGAGTTGAATAAATCAATTTTAGGAGCGCAGTTTTCTTCAGGATTAAATTCAATTCTGAGTTTACCTTTAGTAGGATTTGGATATACTTTTAATCCCATTTCGGCGGGCATGTTTTTATTTACGCCGGTTGGAGCGGCTTTTAAAACAATTGCATTTACCGAAAGGGGTTCAAGCAGAGCAGTAATATGAAAAACCGGTTTGTCAATTTGTTTTACTTTAAGCGCATTTTGAGTGCGCGAAACAAATGTTTCGGTTGCAGGTAACTTCGATAAGGTATAAAGCTTAATTGGTTCATTTTTTACAATAAAATCGCGGATATCAACCTGAATTTCCTTTGCTGCGGTTGTATGCCGGTTTACCAGAAAAATGGTCATCGAGTCGGATGTTGAATTAAGGGTCGGGTATGCCGAGACATTGGTTTCATCGTCGGAAACAGCATTTACAATAAAATTGTGACCATACCGGCTGAAAAGATGTATTGTTTCCCACATTCCCGGCTTCCAGCTCCAGGGAGTGCAGATTTCAACCTCGTTTTTCATGAATTCACCCAGGATAGAGGCATAAAATGACGCCTGAACATTTGCATCTGAAGTATTGATGCCAAATTCGGTAAGGCCTAAACCCACGCCATGATTGACCCCCATGTATTTTGTCAGCCAATCGGAACAACGCCCCATAATAAACTCTTTTGTCTGCGACGCATCCCATCCACCGTTTATAGTTTTTACCCCGTTGGCTTCAGGATACACGTAATTCCTGTCGAAAAATACCCGGTGAAACTGAACGATATTTGAGGCAACCGAAGAGGATGGATAATAATGAATGTCGAGTACATTGA
>JBBIVS010000217.1:0-244 GCA_037439605.1 Draconibacterium sp.
CAGCATTGATAATGATATTGCGAAGACCGGATTTGTTTGCCATAATTAATTTTGGTTTACTTTGTACATTCTTATTAATTAAACTGAACAAAAATAGTGTTTTCAAATGCTTTTTGATAAAAAATACTTAAAAACAGCCAAATGCGTTCACTTTAAAAGCCGGATTAACCGAAGGTTGAAAAATGATTGAATCGTCGAATTTAAAAGGGGCAGCAGCCAAAGGACTTTTCTGGAGTGCCATGGA
>JBBIVS010000217.1:254-6464 GCA_037439605.1 Draconibacterium sp.
CCGTTTTGGAGGACAGGGCATTCAGTTTGTTTTTGGGATTCTGATAACCCGAATTCTGCTCCCGGCCGATTATGGCTTGGTGGGGATGATTCTTATTTTTTGGGCAGTTGGGCAAACCCTGGTTGACAGTGGTTTTGGCTCGGCGCTGATATGGAAGAAAAGTCCAACACCTGCAGATTATTCAACGGTTTTTTATTTCAACGTTTCAATAAGTATTGTCCTGTATCTTATTTTTTATTTACTGGCGCCGCTAATTGCCGGTTTTTACAGCGAGCCGAAATTGGTGGCTCTGATTAGGGTACTCTGTCTGAACTTCATTTTATTGTCGTTCGGACTGATTCAGCAGGTGGTTTTGCAGAAGATTGTCAATTTTAAACTGATGTCGTTTGTAAATGTGGCAAGTAGCCTTGTGGCCGGAATTGTTGCACTTTACATGGCATTGAAAGGTTTTGGACCATGGGCGATTGTTGTTCAGATTCTTGCAAAAAGTTTTGTTACTTCCCTGTTATTATGGATATTTAATCGTTGGAGGCCTGTTTTTATTTTCGACTGGTTTTCGTTGAAAGAACTTTTTGGTTACGGTTCAAAACTTACGGTTGCGGGTTTGATTTACACCATATTTCAATATTTGTATTTAAATATCATCGGAAAACTTTTTCCGGTTGAAGCGCTTGGATTTTATACCCGTGCATCGCAATTGCAGGATTTTCCGGTAAAAACGCTTGGAAGTGTTTTCAACCGTGTGGCTTTTCCCGTTTTTTCGGCTATTCAGGACGACAATGAACGGTTGAAAAATGCTGTCCGGAAAACACTTCGAACCATGGTTTTCTTCAATTTTCCAATGCTTTTCGGTTTAATAGCAGTTGCCGACCCGTTGATTGAAGTGGCTCTTACCGAAAAATGGCTGCCTGCTTCAGGCTATTTCAAATTGCTTTGTTTAATCGGATTGTTTTATTCATTTCAGGTGGTTAACGGTGAGATTTTAAAAACTAAGGGAAAATCTGACTGGGTGCTGAAACTGGAGATCATTTCAAAAACAATAATGATAATCAGCATTATTATTACCTGGCGATGGGGAATAACTGCAATTATTTTTGGTCAGTTGTTTACCACTGTGATTTCGTATTTTATTGGTTCATATTACGTTTGGAAGTTAATCGGTTATTCCGTGGTACAGCAGTTCAAAGATATTTTTGTCTATCTGGCACTTTCAATAATAATGTATTTGATGGTAATATTAATTTCCCGTTTTATTGAAAATGCGGTTTTTTCGCTGTTTACGATGAGTATTTCAGGAGCAGTTTTTTATTTTGTAGTGGCATGGTTTTTAAAGCTGGAAGAAATTCAGGAGGCAAGAAAAATTTTAAATTGACACGGAATGAATTATTCTGATAAATTGCCATTTTTTGATCTGATTACAGGAAACGAGGGAGAGGAAAGACCTTCTGAAACTGTTATCAGGGAATTTGAGGAAGCTATCAACGAAAGCAATTTTTTTCGCGAAGTACGCACCGATTCATACGTTATTTCCAGGTTATTTTTCAGACTTTGGAAATCGGGTTTGTTAAGGGGTAGTTTTAAAAATCCATTATTCCGGTTTTTTAAACTGGTTTTTGGTGGACGTAAAAATTACCTGATTGTTTTAATGGGACCTCGTTTTCCAAAATGTTTTCCACATGTTTTCACAAACGGATTGAAGGCCATTTATTTGTTCGATGCCTGGCCTTCATATTTCAATTACATTTTAAGGTTTGTAAACGATTTTAAAATTGATTATTTGTTTGTTTCATCAAAACTGGCGACTGAAAATCTGAACAAGTTGATTGGTAAAAACAATGTCTTCTGGGTGCCCGAAGGAGTACAACCCCGTGATTACAGATTTCTTCCTGCCGGCAAACGTAACATCGATGTTTTGTCGTTTGGGCGCAATTACGATAATTTTCACAAAAAAATTGTTGAAAAACTGGCACTGAAAAAAGTAAACTACATGTTTTCTTCAGGAAATGAAATACTTTTTTCCGATAAAAAAACTTTTACTGATGGTTTGTCAAGAACAAAAATTTCTGTTTGTTTCCCTACCAGTGTCACACACCCCGAACGGGCTGGTGGTGTTGAAACAATGACAAACCGGTTTCTTCAGTCGATTGCCTCAAAATGTCTTGTTATCGGTAAAGCTCCTGAAGAAATGAAACAGTTGTTTGGTTACAATCCGGTCATAGAAGTTGATATGAAAAATCCTTCAGAACAGATAATTGATATATTGAATAATTATGAAAAATACTTTGAACTGATTGAAAAGAATTATAAAACAGTTGTTGAAAATCATACCTGGTCAAAAAGATGGGAACAGATTTCAATAATTTTGTCGGAAAATATAAATCAAAATAAAGCGCATTAATGAAACAAAAATTACATCGGTTTTTAAACTGGTTTTTAATAAAAATTGGTTTCGAGTTGATGAAATTTCCGTATGGGCTGTTAAAAAAGCGGATAGAATTAATGAAAAGGTTCAACATCGATTTTGTGTTCGATGTTGGTGCAAATACAGGTCAGTACGCAAGCCAGCTCCGGAGAGCCGGATATAAAGGCAAAATTGTATCGTTTGAACCATTAAATGAAGCATTTAGTGAATTGAAACGAATTTCAACCAACGATAATAAATGGCAAATTGAAAAAACAGGATTGGGCGATTTTGATGGTGAAGCCATTATTAATGTTGCCGAAAACTCGGTTAGTAGTTCAATACTGAATATCAGGAAAGAACATGTAAAAGCAGTGCCTGATTCCAGGTACGTTTCAAACGAAACAATAACTGTAAAAAAACTTGATTCCATTTTCAGTAATTATAAAAACGAAGGGAAAAATTTTTTTCTGAAAATTGATACCCAGGGATTTGAAAAAGAAGTGATTCAGGGATCTCTCCAGGCGTTACCGTATATTTCCGGTTTACAGGTTGAGATGTCGCTGGTTGAATTGTATGAAAGTGAATCGAATTATGAGGAACTTAAAAAGCTGATTGAAGATTGTGGTTTCGAATTGTATTCACTTGAACCAGGTTTTTCAGATCCCGATACAGGAAAACTTATGCAGGTGGATGGGATTTTTTTCAGAAGTAAACAGTAAATTACCAGTAAAATGAATCAAAAGCCAGTTTGTCCCGACTGTTCAGGAACTCACCTTAAACTGATTGGAAAACTTCCGGAAAGCAATGAGTTTTCAGGCAATGTTCTTGAATATCATTTAATTGGGGGAAATTTATATTCGTGTTTAAACTGTGGTTTGAAATTCAGGTTTCCTGTTTTGGCAGAGGAAGAATATAACCGTTTATACAATACTGAAAATACAAACTGGATTTTTGATGAAAACCGGAATGACTGGAAAATATTAAAAAGCTTTGTTGAGGAGAAAATTCAGGAAGAAGGAAAAATCCTTGATTTCGGCTGCAATTTTGGCGATGTTTTAGCGCGTCTCCCCAAAAAACTAATAAAATATGGAATTGAGATTAACAGTAAAGCAGCCGAATTTGCACGCAAAAAGGTCAATGCAAACATTTATAGCGATCATAACGAATTACCTGTTGGCACTGAGTTCGATATGATTTTTGCAATAGATGTAATTGAACACCTGCAATCGCCTAAAAGTCTTATTCTAAAATCGTTGCCCTACCTTAAAGCCGGCGGGTACATTGCTTTAATGACCGGCGACAGTAACAGTTTTTTTGCAAAAATGTCGGGTTCGAAATGGTATTACAGCGCTTTTCCGGAACATATTGCTTTTATCTCAAAATCGTGGGCAAAAAAATTATGCAAGCAACATGATGACATCAAATTGGTTTATTTTCAAAATTATGCCGGAACAAACAAAACATTTCTGAAACGCTTAAAATGGTTTTCGGTGTGGGCGGTAAACTTTGTTTTTCGCGATAAAAGCAAATGCCTGTTTTGGTTTTTACCAAAAATCACAGAAACGGGAATGGGAGAAATGAAAAACTTTGGGAAAAATTTCAGTGCCGACCACCTTTTTGTTGTATTCCAAAAAGTTAATGCTTAAATTTTAACAGTTTGATTTAAAACTGCTTCCAGGTTTTTTCTGCGCTGCTGCACGGAAAAAGGCCAGTTGTGTGTATCTTTTTCCAAGATGAGACCGGAATAATTTAAAACCACTTCAGAAATCTCACTGGAAATTGTTCCTGGGATTCGTTTTACAATTCGCCCGTTTTTTTCCACCAATTCAGGCATTCCACCAACATTTGTTACAAAGGGAATACAACCAAAATACATCGCTTCCACAACAGAAACTCCAAACGATTCGGACCGTGAAAACTGGCAATAAATTTTTGCTTTTTTATAGTAGTTCTGAAGTTCGCTGTGGTTAACACCCTCAACCAATTCAAGGTTTTTGGGAAGGTTTTTCAGAATTTGGCCTGTCATGTTTTTATCCAAACCAACAATTGTAAATTTAATTTCAGGGAGAAGCTTTGCCACCTCAATAAAAGTATCAATTCCCTTCAAATAGAACGTTCTTTCCGAATCGATAAATGCAACCGTTAAAACCAAATCCTCTTTTCCAGGATTAATTTCCTTTTCATCAGAAATGTTAACACAGTTGTACACCAGTTTAATATTTGATTCGGGCGCTATCCATCGCACTTTTCTTTCCACATTTTTAGAAACCGCCAGATTAAGGGAACTGTTTTTCATCGAAAAGATTGCACAAAAACCACGAAATTTAGAAATAAAAACACCATAATTCAGTTTTGGCATTTTAACCACATCGTATCCGCCAATCACCACAAAAGATTTTTTACCCACCAATTTTGAAAACAAAACAGGCAAAAACGAATGATAATCGGCAAACCAGATAAATACTGCATCGAATTTCCAAATATTAAAAAGCAGAAAAAAAAGTTGACGGAGCATTTGCCAGGCAGTTTTTGCCAATCCTTTAACCGGTTTGAACTGGTATTTGGTAACTTCGTGTTCCGATGCCAGAATTTCAAAGTCGGTTTTTACAAACGTTGAATAATTGGTATATATAAAAAGTATCTTTTTTTTCATTTCCGATTTTACAATTCAAAAATAGTATTTTTGAACCCATGCAAAATTAATAAATTAACTATGCCAAAAATTCTCACCGTTGTTGGTGCCCGCCCTCAATTTGTAAAAGCAGCCGCGTTAAGCAGGGCTTTAATAAAATTCAGAATTGAGGAAATCCTCGTTCACACCGGTCAGCATTTCGACGAAAATATGGCCAAAATATTTTTCAGGCAAATGGAAATTCCCGAACCGAAATATAATCTTGGCATCAATTCGCTTTCGCACGGTGCAATGACGGGCCGCATGCTCGAAGAAATCGAAAAAGTTCTTCTGACAGAAAAACCTTCGGTGGTAGTGGTTTTTGGCGATACAAATTCAACGCTGGCAGGTGCACTGGCGGCCAGTAAACTGCATATTCCGGTTGCTCATGTCGAAGCTGGGTTGCGCAGTTTTAATATGAAAATGCCCGAGGAAATCAACCGGATTTTAACTGACCGGATTTCAAATTTCCTTTTTTGCCCGAACGAAAATGCTGTTTCAAATCTTGAAAGAGAAGGTTTTCGAAATTTCGGTTGCGAGGTAGTGAATTGTGGCGACGTGATGTATGATGTTGCAATGTATTACAGTCAAACCTCGGTGCAGCATTCGAAAATCATAAACGATTTGCAGCTTGAAGATGGAAAGTTTCTGTTGACTACTTTGCATCGCCAGGAAAATACGGATAACCCTGAAATTTTGGATTCGTTGATTCATGCCCTGAACAAACTTTCGGGAAAATATAAAGTTGTTCTTCCCATTCACCCAAGAACCCGGAAAATTATCGAATCGCGAGGATTGAAACTCAATTTTAACCCAATCGACCCGGTTGGTTATTTCGATATGATAGAACTTCTGAAACATTGTGCTTTTGTTATTTCAGACAGTGGCGGTTTGCAAAAAGAGGCCTTCTTTTTCGAAAAACATTGCCTTGTTATCAGAAATGAAACCGAATGGACAGAATTGGTTGAAATGGGGTATAATTTCCTGACGGGCACTGATTTGGCCAAAATTCTTGAAACAGTTGATATGATTGATGGTTACAGCGTTCAGTTTGATAAAAAACCATAGAGCAGCCGCACGCCCTCCGCCTCGCCGCCGCCCTTCGGAAAGCGCTGTCCGAGCACGGTCTTTTCAC
>JBBIVS010000218.1:0-6462 GCA_037439605.1 Draconibacterium sp.
CCGACGGTTCGGCGCTGCGCCTTACGGTTGCCCGTTTTTACACACCCAGCGGGCGGTGCATACAAAGTTCTTATGAAAACGGGACTGAGGATTATTACAACAACATTTACCTGCGGTTTCACAATATGGAACAGTTGGTGACCGACAGCATCCATTTTGCCGATTCGCTTAAACATACAACCAAAAGTGGCCGTATTGTTTACGGCGGCGGCGGAATTATGCCCGATTTTTTTGTGCCGGTTGACACTTCGGGCAATTCAGAATATTTCAACAGCATTTACCGCAAAGGCCTTATTTATTCGTTTGCCTATACTTATGCCGACGAAAACCGGAAAGTACTTGCTTCATTTACCAAAGCCGGTGAATTTGATGAATATCTGAATAAGAAAAATGTACTGGAAGAGTTTGTCAAATATGCCGCATTGAAAGGTATTCCCCGTGATAAAGAGGGTTTAAAAGTTTCTGCAAATATTATCAACACACAGTTAAAAGCATACATTGCCCGAAATATCATTGGAGAGGAAGGATTTTACCCGATCATTCAAAAAGTTGACAATACACTTTTAAGGGCCATTGAAATCTCGAAACAAAATTTGTTGGTTGAAAATTTAAGGGAAACGAACACAGTTTCAATTGCCCAAAAAACAAACTGATTTTTTTTACCGGTTGAAGAGTAACTTCTGTTTTTATTTTGAAATCTCCAGCATCTTTTTAATAGGTACCTGTGCTTTTTCTATTACGTCCTGCGGTAAAACTATTTCGGGTAATTCATGTTTCAGGCAGATGTACAATTTCTGCAGACTGTTCAGTTTCATATACGAACAATCGTTGCAACCACAGGTTGAATCAACCGACGGAGCCGGGATAAAAATCTTTTCGGGACATACTTTTACCATTTGGTGTAAAATGCCGCTCTCTGTTGCTACAATAAATTTCCGCGATTCGCTTTTTTGCACATAATTCAGCAATGCTGTTGTAGAACCGATGAATTTGGCCATCAGTAAAACCGGTTTTTCACATTCGGGATGCGCGATAAATTCGGCATCGGGGTGTTTATCCATCAAATCAATAATTTTTTCAACCGAGTACTGTTCGTGAACCATGCAGGCGCCTTCCCACAAAACCATTTCGCGACCGGTAATGCTGTTAATGTAATTTCCCAGGTTTTTATCGGGGGCAAAAATAAGGGGCTGATCTTTTGGAAAACTTTCCACAATTTTTACCGCGTTGGCCGAAGTGCAAATCACATCCGACAAGGTTTTCAGGTCGGCAGTACAGTTGATGTACGAGATAACTTTATGATCGGGATACTCAGCTTTAAAAGCGGAAAATTTGTCTGCCGGAGCTGAGTCGGCCAGCGAGCAGCCGGCTTTCAAATCGGGGAGGATTACTTTTTTCGAAGGATTGATGATTTTGGCAGTTTCGGCCATAAAATGAACGCCCACAAAAACAATGATGTCAGCAGTTGTATCGGAAGCAGCCTGCGAAAGCCCGAGACTGTCGCCTACATAATCGGCAATGTCCTGCAAATCGCCATCAACATAATAATGACTTAAAATAACAGCATTTTTCTCTTTTTTAAGCCGGTTGATTTCTTCAACAAGCCTAATTTTCGGATCAATAGGTTCATCGATAAAACCCTTTTCATCCAGCATTTTTTCAATCTGTAGCTGCTCCATAATTTTCTTTTGCAAATTCCCTTCGAAAACGGCGGTAAAAATAAAAATTCATTTCCAAAAAAACCGTTTTAAGTCTGAATTGTTTGGAGAAGCCCGTTACACCGAATGAATAGCGCCGATAAAATTTTCCTCCAAATTAAAAAATCAGAATTATCCCAATAGTTGGCAACACAGTTCCGGTAGTGTTCGGATAAGTTTCCAAAACATACTTTGTTCCGTTTTCAACAGTAATGTAATTACCGTTGGCATCCTGCTGCCGGATTACGATGTCCTGCTGTTCAGCCTGAAAGTTGTACAGGTTCTGTATATCGAGGTAAAATTTGGCGGTGATTTTATTGAGGTAAAATGATTTGTCAACACGCACATCCAACTGGTGAAATGCCTTAAACCTTTGGGAATTCAATTTTGAATAATCAAGGGAAGGAGCTCCGGTAAGATTCCAAACTTCAACGTACGAACTTTTTTCCAGATCCCATGGTGTGTATGGCAATCCGCCCACGAAACGCCAGCGGCCGCCGATTCGCCAGTCCTTTTTCAGTTCGCGGGTTCCGGTTAATGCAATCAGGTGTTTCGAGTCCCAGCTCGAAGGGAGATAGTTGCCCGATGCATCGCCAAACTCGCTGCGAACCAGAGTGTAAGAAAGGTTAAGGTTACCTTTGGGGGCATTAATTCGGGTTTGAAACTCTGCCCCGTAAGCATGGCCTTTGGAAATTGACAATACTTCCTCATCACCTATCACGCCAAAATCGGCTCCTTTATTGGCCAGACTGATGCTGTCGTTTATCGAATAGGGGTAGTTTTTGTAGTTTTTCCAAAATCCTTCAAGCGAAAACAGAACGGAATTAGTCGGGCGAAATTCGAAACCGCCAATCAGGTGATCAACCGAAATATATTTCAGGTTGTTTTCTTTGTTAACAAAAACGTCGTTTTCCTTGTATCCCAGGGTTGTGTATGACGGCAACTGATAATATCGTCCGGTGTTAAAATTCAGGCTCCACTGGTTTGTAAGGCTGTATGATGCAGACAACCGCGGTGAAAATTGTTCAAACGGGTTATTCATGCTTTTCGAATAGTTGTTTGCATCTGCCCGCAAACCCAGCGACAGTGTCAGTCTTTCTTTCAGCACATTTTTGCTGATCTGTCCGAAAAAACCATATTTAACAAGATTCAGGTCTGTGTTGTAATCGATGTTCACCACTTCGTTATCGTAAAACCGCTGGGTAACCGTACTGTTTTTATAGTTTGCAAAATCGATGTTTGCACCCACATTCAGTTTAAAATCACCAAACCTCGAAGTATTTTCGAACCTAAGCTTGTTTTCAAGTTCTTCGGAAGAATAATCATAAATTTTATTTTCCTCCGAACTGTCGTCATTGTCAAGGTATTTGTAAGATATGTTGTTAAAGTGGCTCCGGCTTAATACAAATGTCTGAAAACTGTTTTTATGAAAATGCTTGTAAACCGCACCCAGCGAATAACTCCATTGTTCGTTAACCGGTATCTGGCTCAGAATATATTCCTGTTGTGCATCAGGTTCTTCAATATCGAGGTTTAAATCAAAAATGTCTTTTGAACCAAGCCCCACAAAAGTTATTTCATTCTTTTTATCAATGCGGGTTTTCACTTTGAACTGCATATCAGTGAAATTAGGTAGAAAAGGTAACTCAAGCACACCAAACAAGAATTGGAGATACGAGCGGCGGGTTGAAACCACATAGGTGGTTTTTTCACCTATTGGTCCGTCAACCGTGCCGGCAATTTCAGATGCTCCCAAAGTAAACTGCACATTGGTTTTATCGCTGCTGCCATCAATCTGGTTGAACTCGAGCACTCCGCTGAGCGCGTTGCCGCGGTTGGCCGGGAAAGCGCCCGAATAGTAATTGACTTCGCGTATAAAGTCGGCATTTAAAATTCCAACAGGTCCGCCCGAAGCACCCTGCGTTGCAAAATGGTTGATAAACGGTACTTCAACGCCATCGAGGTAAAAACGGCTTTCCGACGGGCCACCGCCACGAATGATAATGTCGTTACGAAATGCGGGGGTTGATTGTACACCCGGAAACGACTGGATAACCTTGGAAATGTCGCGGTTGGCGCCAGGACTTTTTTCAATTTCGCCAATACCAATCGTGCGCAGCGAAACAGGGCTTTCCTCGGTTTTTCTGAAAGGAGATGCACGAACAACCACCTCTTCAATCTTTTCACTTTGTTGTTCCATTTTTATTTCGATGGAAGTGGCGCTGGCTGCCCGCACTTCAATTTCGGCTGAAATGGCGGGTTTGTAACCAATAAACGAGGCTTCCAAACGGATAAAACCGGGGGTAAGACCATTAAAAACAAAATTACCGTCCAGGTCGGTTATAGTGCCAATGGTAGTTCCCGAAACAATAATGTTCACAAATGGAAGTGGCTCGTTACTCACTGCTTCAACAATCCGACCTTTTAAGGAAGCTCTTTGTGCCAAACCAACGAATGGAATTAAGATGATAAATAAAAGTATTTTCAATGTTTTCATGTTTTTCAAATATTGGTTTTATGATATTGAGGAATGTTATTACTGAACAGTAACAGCGATTTTGTTGAAAATTTCGCGTGCAGTTGTAATGGTTGTAATATCGGTAAAAAGTTCGCCATTTTCACCCAAAGGATGGCTGTGTCCGATTGGGTTCATGTACATGGTTTTTCCCGCATTACTTGCCGAAACGGTAACTGCATAAACCAGCGCCGGTTGAAGCGAAGTTTTGTAGTCGAAATCACCGGGGTATTTGTCGTTGGTCCAAAATTCGTTCGAATCCCAGGGTTGGTTCACCTCAAAAAGTACCCGGAACATTTTTTCGCCGGTAACCTTTGAACCAGTTTGTAAATTGAAACCTGCTTTTGGTGTAGCCCCGGTTAAAGCATCCGGAACAGCGGTTTCGGGCGAAGGGGCGTATAAACCATCGGGCGCCTTTATGTTGCGTTTGTGGCTCCAGTAAGGTAAGGCAGCCGGACGGCGCACATTACCGGGTTCGTTTTTCCATTTTCCCTTTTCTAATTCGCCATGCCCGAAAACACCGGTGGCAAAATATTGCGTTACATACAAAGTTTCAATGTAATTTCCTTCAAGGTCTTCCACCCAAACCGCAAACGAAGGGTTATTGTGGGATTTTCCGGGGGTAATTCTAAACTCAAGTCTCGTATTAATTTGGTCGGGTCTGGTAATAATTTTCTCAACAGAAGTTTCTATTTTTTGATGAGAAGAACATGCTGCGAGTGCAATAACTGAAATTATAAATAACGCTGTTTTCATATTGAATTTGATTTTTTGTTTAATTTTATCTTTTGAAATGTAAACAAATATGCACGGTTAAAGTTGAAAGTGCTGTATCATTTTTTTATATTAGTAATTGATAAAATTTATAAAATGAGGGTCGTAATACAAAGGGTATCGCAAGCTTCTGTAACGGTTGAGGGTGAAAAAATCTCGGAAATCGGAAAAGGTATGCTCATTTTGGCTGGAATTGAAGATTCTGATAAGCCGGAAGACATTGACTGGCTGGCAAATAAAATTGTTCAACTTCGTATTTTCGACGATGAACAGGGAGTAATGAACCTTTCCGTAAAAGATATTGATGGAAAAATTATGGTGGTGAGCCAATTCACGCTTCACGCCAGCACTAAGAAAGGAAACCGGCCATCGTACATCCGGGCCTCGAAACCTGAATTTGCCATTCCGATGTTCGAAAAATTTGTGTCTGCCATCGAAACTGCTTCGGGCAAAAAACCGCGTACCGGGAAATTTGGCGCCATGATGGACGTTACGTTGGTAAACGATGGGCCTGTAACTATTATTATCGATACAAAACAGAAAGATTTTTAGGCAAAAAACTGTCTAATCCCAATTTTTAATAAAATAGTGGGATTATAATCCCAAAATTTAATATAAATTTGGGATTACAATCCTGAAATTTAATAAAGCCATGATAAAAAGATTACTTGAAAATATTATCAAAGAAAAAATCGGAAGAAAAGCTGTTATCATTCTTGGTGCCAGACAAACCGGAAAAACCACCTTAATCAAAAAAATCATCAAAGAGAGCGATGTTAAAACATTGGTGTTAAATGCCGATTTGCCAACAGTACAACAGCAGTTGCAAAATCCTTCGGTTAGCGGGTTAAAACAGATTTTTGGAGAGGCAAAACTTATTTTTATCGATGAAGCCCAACGAATTTCAAACATTGGAATTACACTTAAGATTATTATTGATGAATTTGAAGAAATACAACTGATTGTAACAGGCTCCTCGGCGCTTGAACTTTCAAATAACATTAACGAACCACTAACCGGAAGAAAGCTGGAATACAGATTATTTCCCATTTCGTGGCAGGAACTGCTGAATCATCTTGGATATCTTGAAGCTTTGTCGCAACTGGAACAGAGAATTATCTTCGGAATGTATCCGGATGTGATTAATAATACGGGTAATGAGCGTGAAATTCTTTCAAATCTGTCACAGAGTTATCTTTACAAAGATATTATTGCCTTTCAGCAAATCAGAAGGCCTGAGTTTGTACAGAAATTGTTGCAGGCTTTGGCATTTCAGATTGGGAAGGAAGTTTCGTACAACGAATTATCGACATTACTTCAACTCGACAGAAAAACCATAATTAGTTATATTGATCTGCTCGAGAAAGCATTTATCATTTTCAGACTTCCCACATTCTCAAGAAACCTGAGAAACGAATTATCATCGAAAATTAAAATTTATTTTTACGATACAGGCATCAGAAATGCATTGATTGA
>JBBIVS010000219.1:0-6442 GCA_037439605.1 Draconibacterium sp.
TGTACATGTACAAACTTACTATTGATGGTAAATCAACCATTGGTAAGGTAATTTACAGAAAATAGTTAACCCGTAAACTGTACTCAGCGCATGATACAGATTAAGGGTTCAATTTTAGGGAAATAATATCCCGGAGATTAATAGGGAAGGGGCCGGCTCGCAGGAGACCGGCCTCTTTTTTATTTTGCTTACCCGCACCCCGGCCCTAAAGGGTGCCACCCGTTGTGATGATATTCTTTGTCCCCCTTTGCGCTATCATTTATATGAATTATGATATTTATTAGGGGGATTGAGGGGGATTTGATTTCAATTTAAAATTCAAAATTGGGTGTTTGATGTTGGAAAGTTTTAGATTCAAAACAAAAAAATATTATAAAAATGTGCGCTTGATTTTGGCGTTTAAGCCAAATATTTCATAACTTTTCACAAGTTTTCGGGCGAATTAAACCAGAGAACATTTTGGGTTTTGCCTTTATTTAACATATAAAATTTAACTTATTGTGAATTTGACTAACAAAATCAAAAATTTTACATCACCTGATGTCAATTTAATTTTGTATCATAAGTTCAAAAAGCCTGTTCAAAAACAAGGCTTTTTTCTATTCCAAATTTCGGTTGCAAAACATAAACAAATCAATATCAAAATTTTACAATTATGAAAAAGCATTTACTTCTTTTAATTGGTGCGTTCCTTATTGTTTTGGGAACCAGTGCACAAACCACTATCCCCGGAGGATATTTTTCTGTTGACAGGACTTTAACGCTGGCTAACAGTCCTTATGTAACTTCAAGTCAGGATATTGCCACTGGAGTAACAGTGACTATTCAAAAAGGAGTGGAAATCAGATTTAATGATGGAAGTTATTTTCAGGTATTTGGGACACTGAATGCCTATGGAGCCAAGTTTACAACATCAAGAGCAACACCTGCAAAAGGCGCCTGGGACGGAATTTACGTTTCATGGGAAGGTAGCTCCATTTTCGGCACTGTGTCGCTGGACAGTTGCACAATTGAGTATGCCAATTATCTTTATTGCCGGAAAGGATCGCTGACACTGAGAAAAACCACCATTGACAATTTTGGCGGGAATGGGGTTCAACTCTATGCCCAGGGTTCGCTCAATATCACGCAATCAACCATTAAAAACTGCAATGGTCATCCAATTAATCTGACTGGACCGGGGGTATTAACCGGAACAAACACCAATAATTTAACAGGCAACACCAATAATTACATTTATTATGAATTTAACGATGTTTCTTCCGGCAATTTCAATACTCCAAAATTTGATATACCATACCGGCTCACAACATTCCGGGTAGGGGCAAATGCAACATGGAACATTGAGCCGGGAGTGGAATTAAAAAGTTTTAATACGGAAATCACCATTAACGGAAAGATAAAAGCATTGGGAACAGTAGAAAAACCAATCGTTTTCGATTGGCACCCGGGCTCATCGTACTGGTTGGGAATTAACATTACAAACAGTGCCGTTGACACTGCCTGTATTTTTAGGCATTGCATAATTAAAAATGCACAATACGACCACGAATGGTACTGTGCTGTTGAAATTGACAATGCATCGCCTACTTTTGAAAACTGCAGGTTTACCGATAACCACCGGAATTTGAATGTTTACGGGATTAGCCAGCCTGTTTTTACAAACTGCGTTTTCAGGCCTTCAACAATTGTCGGTGGCGAAGCATACAACATTGGTATTGACATGAACACCAATATTGATTTCTCTACCGACTCTGTTTATTTCAACAATGCTGAAATAAGGGCGATAAAAATATTGCCAAACCGGACAATTACCGGCAATGCCAACCTGAAAAAAATGAAATTTAAAAACCTGGATAATCCAACCTATTGTCTTTACGACGGGACCACTGTGCACGAATCCGCGTCGCTGGTTATTGATCCCGGTGTTGTAATTAAATGCCGGAACAACAACTCGGGTATTTGGGCAAATGGAACATTTACAGGTATTGGTACCGAATCGGAACCAATCATTTTTACACATATTGCCGATGATAGTTTTGGAAATCCAAAAGATTCGCAAAACGATGGACCACAGGGAATTGGAAACAGTGCATCAGGAAGAATTGGTATTTATGGCACTTCTGTTTCGCAGATAAAAAACTGGAAAATTCTTTATGGCGGGTATAACTCAAATAACTGGGCGGTTTATGTTTCAAAAGGAAACATTGTGGAAAATTGTGAAATTAAGAATTCATACCGTGGAATCTATTTTTACGATAATGCCCAGATATTAAACAATTCATTTTCGAACATAAATTATTATCCATTAGGAAGAAAAGTTAACCAGGGAAATCCGTTGTTAATAGGAAATTCCGTCTCAAATGTGGGAACACTTGGAATTCTTATCGGTGAATTTGGAAACGATTCACCAACTTTAAAATCGTATGATTTTGCGGGAATTACCAATGCTGCTTATGTGATTGAATCGAACCTGGCAATTGCTGCCGGAAATGTTGTAACTGTTGAACCCGGTGTGGTAATTAAATTCCAGAACCAAACCAGTGGGTACCTTACTGTAAATGGAGCTTTAAAAGCTATTGGTACTGAAAGTAAGAAAATTATTTTTACTTCAATAAACGATGATTCAGCAAGCGGCGATACAAACAATAACGGCACATCATCAACTCCTGCCAATACCGACTGGCAGGGATTGGATTTTACAGGGTCTGCAAGCGATACTGAAAATATCCTGAAAAACTGCCAAGTCAGGTATTCAGGGTATTACTATTTCTATTCATCAATTCGTATTACCGATTGCCGGGTTGTGATGGATTCAACTCTCGTAAATTTCTGCTATTGGGGGGCATTGGGTATTTTCGGCACTGCAAATCCTGAAATTACAAACTGCCAGTTTTACAACCTGAGCAACGCACCTGTATATATGGATATGTTCTCAAACCCAACTTTTTCAGGAAACACGGTGGCTAATTTGCCCAGAATAGGATTACGCATTCGCGGGGGCAGCATAGACGGAACAGTTCCGGTAAGAAATTTTGCCGGTAATAATAATATAACCTACATTATTGAGGAAGAAATGACAGTACCGAATACAAAAGAGTTAATTATTCCGGCAGGTATTTCATTTAAAGGCAATGGTGTTTGGTATATCCGTGGTAAACTCAATGTACAGGGAACATCGGTTAATCCTGTCGTTTTCACCGCGCAGGAGGATGATTTGTATGGAAGCCCAAAAGATATGCAGCAAAACGGGCCAACTACACCGGGCAACGGCGGAAACTATTTTATTTTTTACGACGAGTCTGACGATGCAAGCAAAATCGAACATACATTGTTCAGGTATTCGGCGACAATTCCAATACAGACCAACAATGCATCGCCAAAAATTCTGAACACCATTTTCAGGAATGTTGCTTTTGAAGGTGTTTCTCTTGCAGGTTCGAGCGCCCCAACCATCAATAACTGCACTTTCGATAATGTTACGTTCCCTTTCCGAACATCGCTGGTCACTTATCCGGCCGAAACCACCGGGAATACAATTACAGGTTCCACTGGCAGGGCAGTCAGGGTTACCAACGAAACCCTTACCCAAAATGCAACATTGTTAAAACGCACATTTGGCGGAATTCCTAATATTCCTTATTTATTTCAGAATTACACTGTGGGCACAGGCGCCATACTGACCATTAAACCTGGAGTAGTATGCAAATTTATGTCTGATGGATACATTAATGTACAAAATGGATTAATTGCCAAAGGCGGCGGAACAACCGACAGCACCATTGTATTTACCGCCGACAGGGACGATTTTTACGGCGGCGATACTTACGGCGATGGAGATGCAAATCCACCGTCACTTGATTACTGGAATGGAATTTACTTTTACAATGAAGCCATTGATGCCAACTGCATACTGGAAAACTGCATCTTTAAAAATGGTTCTTACTGGTATTATCCGACTTATGACTGGGGTGCGCCAAGCAACAGGGGCGCTGTTAATTTGAACAACGCTTCGCCAACAATTAAAAACTGTCTGTTTGAGAGCAACTACTTTGGGATTATAGCTTTCAACACATCGCTGCCGTTAATTACAAATTGCGACTTTGTAGGTATTCATCCAACTGAAGGTTATGGAGTCTGGAACCAAACATCCACCAACACTGTTACTGCGGAAAATTGCTGGTGGAACCACAATACCGGGCCCAAAAATGCCACAAACAACCCTGCAGGATTGGGAGAACGCGTATCCAATTATGTTGATTTTACGCCCTGGTCAACCCAACTTGCCAAACCTGTTTTGGGCGATGTAAGCATGAACGGCGAGGTTAAACCTTACGATGCCTCGCTGGTGCTGCAACACACTGTGGCAGTAATTATCCTGACTGACAAACAAAAAGGTGTGGCCGATGTAAGCGGAAACGGAATAATTTCATCGTACGATGCTTCGCTGATATTGCAATACAGCGTTGGCCTTATCAGCAGGTTCGAACCTGATGGAACCAAATCAGCATTCGCAAACGGATTTGTTGCTGTTTCATTTCCATCGCTAATCAGCGAGCCCAATAAAAAGACTTTTGAAATTCCGGTTAAAGTTTCAACAGGCGCCGGAATAAAGGCAGTTGACATGAAATATGCAATCAACCGGAACCACATCAGGTTTTTACAGGTCAAAAAAGATAATCTTCCGGCTGACATTAATCTTCTTGCGGGCTTTAATTCACAAACCGGCGAAGTTATTGTTGCAATGGCGTCTGCCTACGATTTAAACCTGAATGAACAGCAAATCACGCTTGAATTTGAGTTTGTTGGCGCCGAACTGTCTGAATCGCAAATTAACCTTGCCACTTTGATGGCCAACGACGATATAATGACTGATGTGGGAACTGCCACGATTATCAGCAAATCAACTGTTACCGGAATCGGCGATCCCTCGCAACTTTCGGAACCGGTTGTTTACACCGGCGACAATGGTATTTATGCCCGGTTTAACCTTGCCGAAGCAAACAGCGACCTGAACATCAAACTTGTTGATATGGCTGGCAGGACATTGTACCGGAAAGTGGTGAAAAACTTGGTTCCCGGTATGCAATACATTGATTTGAGTTACTCTGAATTTGAAAAACCCGGAAGGGGCATCTGTATTCTTCATTTGAACGCTGGTAATTTCAGCTATTCAAAGAAAGTTTTGATTAAGTAAATGCAATGTTGAACAAACTCAGTTTTCATCAGGGCTGATTTCTTAATTCAGAATAAAGCACCTTGAAAAGAAAACGAAGTTTCAACAGAACGTTCTTTATAATCATTTCAATTTCTGGTATTTACAGAACATTGCGAAAGTACCGGATTAAAAATTAAAAAATTATACAGATGAACAAATTTATTAAATATATCACAGCCTCTTCCCTTTGGGTTTGCTGGGTTGCCCTGTTTTCTCAGGGCATAGCCCAGGCACAGACACCCATTGGCTTTAGCGTGGCAGGGGCAACGGTTCTTGAGAAAGACACCTTTACCATTGCGGTAACGGCCGACTCTCTACTGACAGGTAAAAATGTTTATTCATACCGTTTCGGATTGTCGTTCAACGCCGATTATCTCGAATTTCTGAATATTGATTCTGTCGGACAGGTGCTGCAAAATTGGGGAATGCCAACTTTCAGCAATAAAACACGCGGTAAAATTGTGATTGCCGGGGCAGGTTCAGCTGCTTTGGCAGGTAATGGAAAAATGTTTTACCTCAAATTCAGGGCAATCAGGGGCGGTGGAACTTATGTGAGCAACATTGCCGGAGAAAGTTACCTGAACGAAGGACAACCGGCGTTAACGGTGAAAGACGGATACATTAATGCACAATACCTTTCATATCCTGATATATACCACGACAGTTATCAGTTGTTTATTGGCGAAGAGGCGCAGATGTATGTTAACGGCGGAACAAGCCCTTTTGTTTTCAGTATTGTTGATACTTCGGTGGCCGTAATCAGTAATCAAACTATGGTAAAAGCCAAAGGGCCAGGAATTACAAAAGCTTTTGTAACCGACAGCAAAAAACTGGTATCATACACTACCGGTAATATTGATGTGCGGGCAATCAGGCTGAGGGTTATGAGAAGTTCGGCCTGGCCGGGCGAAACTTTTTACGTGCCTGTGAAAATTGAGATTGCTCCCGGAACCAAAGTGTATTCAGGTTATTTCGAAATTACACATAACGGAAATGTACAGGGGATTAAGGGAAACATCACAAACGGCGATTTCGACCTTTCACTGCAACGCAATGCGGCACCTACTGTAACAAAAGTGTCATTTGCTTCTGCCGGAGGAATCACTGGCAGCGGAATACTCTGCTACGTGGGGTTTAACGCCATCAACAGCGGCAATCACTGGTTAGTTTTCACAATGCATTGTTTGATGAAAAATTGCTTGCTTTTCAATATGATGAATATGT
>JBBIVS010000220.1:0-6434 GCA_037439605.1 Draconibacterium sp.
ATTTCGCCAAACAACCCGATTTCCTCCCTATTCAACAGAATGGCCATTACGTCAATCAACCCGCTGCCACAAATTCCTTTTGCCGGAATGTTTCCAATGACGTGGGTTTTGAGTTCATCGTTTTCAAAGCTAACAGATGAAATTGCACCTGTGGTTGCCCTCATTCCCTGGCTGATTTTTGCCCCTTCGAAAGCTGGACCTGCCGCAGTTGATGCGCAAATGATTTTATCGCGGTTGCCAACAACAATTTCTCCGTTGGTTCCAAGGTCGATTAAAACCGAGTATTTCCCGTTTTCTGCCATTTTTGTTGCGGCAATTCCCGCTAAAATATCGCTGCCTACAAAACTGCCAATCGATGGGTAAAACTCAATGTTCGTTGTGGCGGGTAAATCCCATTTTAACTGATTTGGAGAGAAGGTCTGAACACCCAGATTAGGCGACTGGAAAGGATAAAACGAAAGCGAATTTACCGGCAATCCTGAAAAAATATGGTGCATTACAGTGTTACCCACCAATACAACTTTCGAAACTTCAACCGGGTGTTTTTCGAGAATCGACGAAATCATTTCCCCGATTTTAGTGCGAATGAGTTGCTCCAATTCCTCAAAATTTCCGTCCAGACAACTTTGAATACGCGAAATGAGGTCGCCGCCAAACCTTGTCTGTGAATTAACATCGGAAGCTGAATCGAGAATGTGCCCGTTTTCGAGATTAACCAATTGAACGACCACCGTGGTTGTTCCCAAATCAACAGCAATTCCGAATCCGCTTTGTGGCCGAAATTCGAAGGTTGTGCTGTCGGCCAGAATAATATTTTCGAACTGCGAAATTTCGAGCGTAATATCCGATTCGGCTTTGCAAAAACAGGCCAGCCGCCAGTTTTCCGACAATTTTAATTTATCGAGCTTTTGTTGCTGAATAGCGTCGATTGCCAATTCACCTTTCAGCAGTTTTACTTTGCAACTTCCACAGGTTCCTTTTCCGCCACACGGAAATTCAACCCAAAATTCGTGAAGTACATCTATTAATGGGGTTCCGGAGTTTACCAGAATCGTTTTTCCGAGAGGTTGAAGGGAAATAGTTGCTTTTTGTCGCATTTCTTGTATTTCTCTATAAAGTTTATATAAGAAAATCGAGGAGGTTTTCTTTTGAAATCACCTGAAAATCAGACTCTGGATATGCTTGTTCCCAGGCCTTTGGCGTTTTTACTTTTCGTGGGGCAAATTTGAATTCATAAGCAAACAATTTTCCTTCGCGCTCTTCAATCAAATCAATTTCCTGTTGGTCGTAAGTGCGCCAGAAATAATCGTTCGAAAAAATTCGTTTATAATGTTTAGTTTTTAAACGTTCCATAAAAATGAAGTTCTCCCATAACATTCCTACATCATTTCTCTGACTCATTGGATTGAAATTATTGATTAGTGCATTTCGCACACCTGTATCCCAGAAATAGTAACGTGATGATTTTACAACCTCCTTTCTCAGATTCCGCGAAAAACCTCCAACCCGTTTAACTATAAATGCTTTTTCAAGCAAATCGAGATACCGTTCCACACTTTGTTTGGCAATTCCGAGGTTATTTCCAAGTTCGGTCAAAGATACAGCACTCCCGATTTGAAAAGCCAATAATTTGAGCAACTCGTTTAATTTTAACGGATTACGAATATTTTCGAGTTCCAGTATATCTTTATAAAGGTACGAGTCGCGCAAAGAATAAAGATATTCCATTTTATCTTCGCGGGTTTCAGCTTTCACAACTTCAGGGTAACCGCCAAAAATCAACAGGTTTTCCAGTTGTTCCATCATTTTCATTCCGCCCAACTGTGCATAAAGTTCGTAAACCGACAAAGGATATAAAATGCGTGTTATATTCCGACCGGTGAGGGGTTCCCCAATTTTGTTGGATAAATCAAAAGATGAAGAACCCGATACGATAATTACCTTTTCCGGGAAATAATCGACTAACAGTTTTAACCCAAATCCTACTTCAGGTATCCGTTGTGCTTCATCAACAAAAATTAAATCGTATTTGCCAAAGTGGGTAATTAAATTACTTAAGACCTGAGACGAAATAACATCACGAAGTTCAAGATTATCTCCTGTTCCAACATAAATCTCACCTGAAAATCCAGAAATGAGTTTTTTAAGCAATTCAGTTTTGCCTACCCTTCGGGGCCCGTAAAGCACAGATACTTTTCCTTTTTTCAGGAACGAATCTATCTGTGATTCAAGATATCTTTCATACCAGTTAATCATGTTACTTTTTTTAAAATCTCATCAAAACTAATAAAAAAACATTAATCAGGAATGTTTAGTTGCCTATTTTAGCTAAATTAGGGAAGTTTAGTTGCCAAATTTAGCTAATTTAAGGAAGATTAAAGGTTTAAATATCGAGATAAAACCAGTTTTCGCTTCCTTCCATCCAAACAAAATGTACGCTTGCGGCCAGCCACGGAATCATGGGAGTCCAAATTTTAAATCCTGTACCGAACGAAATGCGTGGCGCTTTTTTGTAAACATTAAAATAACGGTCGTCGGCTTTTCCGATGTTGGTGTAAACAGTTTGTTCAAGGGCAAACCAGTTGCGGTTGAGGTAGGTAAAACTGCCTTTTACAAAACCTGAGTAAAATCCCTGCCCCGATTCTTTCCCAGTAATCAGCCCTTTCACGTTTCCCGGGCCAAGAAAAGTAATAAGCGATGGCAAAGTTGCTGTGGTATAACCGGTCGAAAATCCGGAAGAAAACTCAATAACAGGATTAAAGAGCTGGTAATAAACCGCGTTTAATCCAAACGATTGGTAAAACGGGCTGGTTTTATCGAGGCCAATTCCAACACAGTAACCTGCAGAAACTGAAAAACCATCTTTCTGGTGGCGTTTCCGGTTTATCAATCCAATCGATTCGCCAACCGAAAGCGCAAGTTATTTTACATTGTAATCACCGGCAAACGGAACATCAGTTTCCACAAGCGTTTTGTCTGTTTTTATGCTGAAAAAGATTAAAACCGAAATTGGGCGAAAAGGTGTAGCTGTAATCGGTGTGCCTTGGATTGCCTATGCTTCCTGAAATTTGTTTTATATGGTAAGCCACCACCGAGCCTTTTTCATCGGCGGTGTACCTGAAATTGTTACCATTACCATTTAAAGCCTTGACGAAAGTGTCATGTTTTTATACAGCAACTTGCGTGGAATTTCGATTCCGAAGTTGAAATTCTTACCATAAGTACCAATGTTTCCGTTCAGTTCAAGAGTAATATTGCACCCCAGAAAATTATTGTCTTCGATGCCCACTCCCAGTTTAAATCGTTCCGGGTTCCGCTGAACGACAAATTCGGAAGCAGGGTAAATGCATCTTTGGCCTGAATATTCATCAGGTAACTTTCCGGAGAAATTGAATCGAGCGTGTAATCTACCAAAGCAAAATTCCCGATGTTCCATATTTGGTCAATTGAAGTTTCGATGCAATTTTTATCCTCTGTTTCGCCCGGCTCAAATTGCAGTTCGCGGATAATTATCTTGTCGCGGGACCGCCAGTTCTTTTAATTTGAACTGAATCGATTTCCCACAACTTATCACTCACGGATTCCCGCCCGAATACCGGCAGGAAAAACAGCACAATAAACAACAGGAGGAAAAGTTGTTTCATTTTTCATTATTGGTTGAGCTAAAAATAAATGCCATTTCCCGAACTGCATTTTATTTTCAACCGAATGGGCTAAAAGTGGCTCATCATTGGTTAAGCAAAAAGAGCTGGGGCGAAATGTTAATATTTGAGGATAAAAAGAAAAATTAATTCTTCATTTCAGGTATCATGGGCTGGTTTGTGTTGCATGACACAATTTCTTACTTTTTTTGATACTTTTTATTTAATTTGCTCAAAAACTAATACCATGATTAAACCTGATAAATTTATTCTGATTTTATTTCTCCTGATTTCAATCTTCAGCAAAGCTTTTGAACCAAAATCCTACCCCGAAAAAACCAGGATACTGATTTTGACTGACATTGAAAACGAGCCGGATGATGCCATGTCGATGGTGCGCTTTCTGCTCTATTCCAACCAGTTCGATGTGGAAGGAATTGTGGCAACCACGTCGTGCTGGCAACGTACAAAAACCGCAGAATGGCGTATTCACGAAATAGTGGATGCCTACGGGAAAGTGCGCGACAACCTTGAAAAACACGAAAAAGGATATCCGACTCATACTTTCCTGAAAGAAAAAATAAAAAAAGGCTACCCCGATTTTGGCATGGCAGCAGTGGGTGAAGGAAAAGATTCAGAAGGTTCGAACCTGATTATTGAAGTAGTTGACAAGGATGACCCGCGCCCCGTTTGGATTCCTGTTTGGGGTGGCGCCAACTGTCTGGCGCAAGCCTTATGGAAAGTTCAAAAAACCCGTTCGGTGGAAGAAGTAAAAAAATTCACCGGCAAAATCAGGGTTTATACCATTTCCGATCAGGACAACTCAGGTCCGTGGATTAGAAACACTTTTCAGGATTTGTTTTATATCGTCAGTCCGGGTTATGCTGAGAACGATGCAAACAGTTATCACTATGCAACCTGGACAGGTATTTCCGGCGAGCGTCACTACAATTTCCCCAGTGGCGCCAACAAATATATTGTGGATAATGAGTGGGTGGACATCAATATTCAGCAAAACCACGGTCCGCTTGGCGAACAGTACCCCGATATTCCGTACATCATGGAAGGTGATTCCCCATCATTCTTGTACCTCATTAACAACGGGCTGGGTTCTTCGGAACATCCCAACTGGGGTTCGTGGGGCGGACGTTATGAGTTTTACCAGCCATACACCCGAATCTTTTTCCACGAACCAGAGCAGCGGAAAATTTGGACGGATACCGATGACTGGGTGGAAGTGGATGGTAAGATTTACATCAGCGGGCAGGCAACCATCTGGCGCTGGCGCGACCACTACCAAAGCGATCTGGCCGCCCGAATGGACTGGTGTGTGCAAAATTATGAGAACGCAAACCACCCGCCGGTGGTAGCATTGAAACATGCAAACAATATTGAAGTTAAAGCCGGCCAGCCGATTGTTCTTGATGCTTCTGCATCAACTGACCCTGATAAAAACAAACTGTCTTACGAATGGATTTATTACCGCGAAGCTGGAACATTTCCGTCGCAAATTAAAATCGACGATAAAAACAACTCAAAAATAATGATTACAGCGCCGAAAGTTTCAAAGCCTGAAGTGCTGCATTTTGTAGTTTCAGTAATTGACGACGGCGAACCTGCGCTAACCCGCTATCAAAGAGTAATTGTAACTGTAAATCCGCAATAAATAAATCGTTTTATTATCAATTCAGAAAATCCAAAACTCATGAACAAACTGACTTTATTCATCGTGTTTCTGGCATTTTGCGGGATTCTTTCAGCAAAACAAGCTGGTAAGTATCGCGTGGTTATTCTAACCGACATGACACACGACGACGGCAATTCGCTGATCAGGTATTTGTATTATGCCCACCAGTTTGAAACCGAAGCAATTATCATTACCCCGCAATTGCCCGATTATAATTTCAACGATGCAGGCCCGTGGGAAAAAGGGCAATCGATCTTAAATGCGTACCAACAGGAATTCAATCAGTTAAGAAAGCATCATAACGAATATCCCACACCTGAACAGTTACAGTCGGTAACAAAAAAAGGTCACGGCGCATTGCCCATCATCTGGTTAACCAACACCAAAAAATTTAAGGGACAGATTGCCAGCCGCTATGTTGAAAGCGAGTGGGGCGATATTCGTTTTGAAGACTGGATTGGCGAAGGGAACAATCCCAATGGCGAACCTAAAGATTCGGAAGGCAGCGAGTTTTTGCAACAGGTTTTCAGCAGGGATGACGACCGCCCGATTTTTGTTGAATCATGGGGTGGGCCAATCACTTTCATTCAGGCTCTTTACCGGTACAAACAGCGCAACAGCCCCGAAAAATTTCAAAAACTGATGGCTAAACTCCATGTTTTCGGGATTCTTCTGCAGGATATTTCTTTCGATTACCTCATCAACCTCGACGATGTTCAGGCACAAAAATGTGCCAATATGGGCGATGTTAAATCAACTTACAATGGCGATCGTGTTTCTCCCAAGTGGCTGCTTCACGATGCCGGCCATTTCTGGTACTATGTATTTAGCCGCGATTCGGGATATGTTAAACCCATGACAGCAAAAGAAGTAAACGGTCATGGGCAGATGTCGGAAATTTATGATGATGGCGGCGAAGGCGACACACCCTCGTTTTTGTACCTGATTAGCGCAAGTCTTGGCTTAAACGACCCGCTTCAGCCTGCGCAGGGAAGCTGGGGAAGCATGTTTAAACCCATGGGCAAACCTTTCCCTGAAGGCTATTTTCATACCTGCCGTGTTGATGCTACCGAAATGAAACGCTGGGTCGCCGATGCCAAAAGAAG
>JBBIVS010000221.1:0-6390 GCA_037439605.1 Draconibacterium sp.
CAAGGTGTACGAAGGCCCTTACAGCGACACCGGCAAGTGGCACAAGGATTTTACAGCATGGTGCAGTGCACAGGGACATAAAACCGGCAAGATTTATATGTGGTACACCACCTGCCCGAAATGTGCCAAAAAATATGGCAAAAACTACGTTGTGATTTTAGCTGAAATTGAAAAATCCTGAGCGTAGTTATGGAAATTGTAACTATCGATGAGGGAAATCTTGCACAGCACCCGGGAGCAATATGTTTTATAAATCCTAAAAATCCGTCGTTTTCTCTCAAAATTGATTGGATAAAACAACGGTTTTCAGAAGGTCTGCGCATAAAACTTCTTTATACCGAAAACAGAAAAAAGGTAGCTGGTTTTATAGAATATGTACCCGGTGAATTTGCCTGGAGAGCTGTGTCGGCTCCCGGATATATGTTTATTCACTGTCTCTGGATTTATCCGAATGCCAACAAAAACAAAGGATTAGGAACACAATTAATTGAAGAGTGCATTGAAGATGCAAGGCAAAATAATTGTAACGGAGTTGCAGTTGTAACCAGTAAAAATGCATTTATGGCCAACAAAAGCCTTTTTCTGAAATCGGATTTTCAGGAGATTGCCAGTGATGGCGCAGGGAATGAACTGCTTGCATTTGCTTTCAATTACAAGCCACTTCCGGTAATTAACGACTGGAAAAGGCAAATTGCCAATTATCAGGGACTTCACATCATTTTTTCAAAACAATGTCCGTGGGTTGCCCGGATGGTTGAAGAATTCAGGGAATCGGGGATGGCAGAAAAATTAGATTTGAACATAACAGAACTGAAAACACCGACTGATGCCCAAAATGCACCATCGTTGTATTCAGTATTTAATCTGGTTTATAACGGAAAACTCCTTGCCGACCGATATATTTCAATTACACGATTTCAGAATATTCTAAAAAAGGAAAAACTGATTTAAAAACATTAATAATCAATCCTTAATTTCAATCCGTCAAACCCCACAAAAACATTTTCCGGCAATTCTTTCTGAATATCTTCATGTTTGCCAAACGAATGGCTTAAATGGGTTAAAAATGCTTTTTCGGGTTGAATTTTCTGAATCACAGCGAGCGCTTCCTCGAGGTTGAAATGCGATATGTGTTTTTCTTTACGAAGTGCATTTATAATCAGAATCCTGGTACCTTTTACCTTTTCCATTTCTTCATCGGGAATAAAATTGGTGTCGGTAATGTAGGTTAAATCACCAACCCTGAATCCGTAAACCGGAAGTTTATGGTGATAACAGCGGATTGGGATAAATTTTATTCCATCAATTTTAAAGGGTTTATTATCTATTAAATGTAATTTCATTTTGGGGATCCCGGGGTATTTGAAATCAGCGAAAACGTAATGAAAAATCGTTTTTATTGCATCCTGTACGCGTTCTTCTGCATAAATGTCGGTGGGATGTTTTTGTGACCAATTATACGAACGAATATCATCGAGACCAAAAATGTGATCCACGTGTTCGTGCGTCAGCAGTATGGCGCGCAACGAATTTACCCGTTCACGCAACATTTGTGCCCGGAAATCAGGTCCGGCATCAATCACAAAGTTCTTTTCGTTAATTCTCAACAATAACGAGGAACGCAAACGTTTATCCTTTTCATCCGCCGAACTGCATACATCGCAATTGCACGCAATAACCGGCACTCCCTGAGAAGTTCCGGTTCCCAGAAATGTGGCTTCAATATTTATTTTTCCATTAGAATGCATGTTGCAAATTTAACAAATGCAGCGCTTGAATCGTGAATATCTCTATTTTTACCAAAAAATTAAGAATGGCAAAACTCTATCTTGTTCCCAATGTTTTGAGCGAAGGTGACTGGCAAAATGTGCTTCCGGCACAATTGTTACCAATAGTTACCAACACCCGCCATTTTATTGTTGAAGACGTGAGGACTGCCCGCCGCTTTTTAAAACAGGTAAATCGCGAAATCAATATTGATGAATGTACTTTTTACGAGTTGAATAAACGTACGGCACAATCCGATATTCCTGCCTTTTTAAAACCCATTGAAAAAGGATTTGATGTTGCTGTAATATCAGAAGCCGGTTGTCCCGGAGTTGCCGATCCCGGCGCAGATGTTGTGAAAATTGCCCATCAAAAAGGAATTAAAGTAGTTCCTTTGGTTGGCCCGTCGTCAATTTTGCTGGCTCTAATGGCTTCAGGAATGAATGGGCAGGACTTTGCTTTCAAAGGTTATTTGCCTGTAAAACCAGGCGAGCGGATAAAAGAAATTGAAGTGTTGGAAAAGAGAGTGATTAACCAACGCCAAACCCAGATTTTTATCGAAACTCCATACCGCAACAATCATTTAATCAGCGATTTGTTAAAAACCTGCTCCCCCACTACCCTGCTTTGTATTGCTGCAAATCTCACCGGCGAAAACGAGTTTATCGCCACCAAAACCATTCAGCAATGGAAAAGTATGGTGCCTGATTTGCATAAGCAGCCGGCAATTTTTCTGCTGGGAATTTAATTGTTTCCTGATTACCATTATTTTTTCAACCCTTAAGTAAATCAATCCTTCAATCCTTCAGTCCTTCAGTATTTCTGTACTTCTGTATTTCAGACTAAAAACTCCCTATTGTTTTTTATTTTCAATTGTCATAACTTGTATGACCATTTAAATCAAATCAAAATGAAAATTAATACAATAACGTTTAACGGAACAGAAAGGACTGATATTGATAAAAATCAGTTTTCTGACGACAATCTCGAACTGGTTAATTACTATCAGGTTGAAACTACTTCGCGTGGTGTTGCAAACCGCCAAAAAGTGCAATTCACTGATAACCAAATTGTGGAATTTGAGTTCGAAGATGGCACGAACTGGATTTCCACTCCTGACACCCTGGATGATATTTTCCCTGAAATACTGACAGTTAAAAAGAGAGGGGAAAGCGATGTTTTTGAATTACCTTTCGAAATCAGTGCAGGAAGCAGCGACCGCTCGCTTGTTGGAAAGGTGGTGATTAAAGTAATAAAGATTTTTTCAAAAAAAGCGGTGAATTTTGGAGTCCGGAAGCTGGCTGCAAATCTGGAAGACAAACAACTGGATGGAAAAATTGGTTTGTTTACCCTGAATCCGGGTTTCAGGCTTAATAGTTTTAACCCTGACAACACCAACAAACCCTATCTTTTACTGATTCACGGTACAGCTTCTTCAACAAAAGGATCTTTTGGAGATGCTGAGGGAACTGATTTTATGAGCTACGTTCGGGATACATACAGCGGGAGGATTCTGGCTTTTCAGCACCGTACACTAACTGAAAATCCACTGCAAAATGTTAAAGACCTGGTCGCATCGCTTCCGGCAAAATGCGTTTTACACTTAATTACGACGTCGCGCGGAGGGCTTGTTGGGGAAGTTTTATCGAGGTTCTGCAACAGCCAGGGCGCTGCCGGTGGGTTTAACGCCACAGAAATGGCTATTCTGAAAAAAGGTTATGAGGAAAAATATTTTAACGAAATTCAAAAGTTAATCAGCGAAATAAAAGGAATACTTGACAACAAAAAAATTGTAATCGAAAAATTCATTCGCATCGCCTGTCCGGCCGGAGGCACCACATTGGCTTCGAAACGGCTCGATTATTTTATGAACATTACACTTAATTTAATTGGCATTGGAACCGGAATAGCAGCCAATCCGCTGTATATGTCATTCAGAAACCTCATTGCCGCGTTGATTGACAATAAAAATAAAACCGATGTTTTACCCGGTCTTGAAGTTCAAAATCCAGACTCGCCTTTCATTAAAGCCATTAATTGTGCGGTTGATTTGGAAAATCCGGATGGACGGATTGTAATCAACAACTCGCTGGCAGTAATTGCCGGGAACTCAAAACCGGCATTAAAAATCAGCGCTTTGTGGATTATTGCCAGCAAGATTTTCTTTTTTGGCAAGAATGATCTTATTGTTGATACCGATACCATGACTTTGGGAACGCGGAGGTCGGGCAAAGTACTTCAATACTTTTATGAAGATTCGCAAATCAATCATTTTAAATATTTTGAAAACAACGCTACCAACCAGGCCATTCTACTTGCGTTAAAATCGGATTTAAACGAAAAACTGGCTGGATTTACAGAAGAACCTCTTTCGGTATCAGCAGCTTCAGACAGGAACATCAATGTGCGGCCCGATGGCGGCCAGGTTTTCAAAGACGAAGTAACAGGCACAAAACCCATTGTTTTGTTGCTGCCCGGAATTATGGGAACAAATTTACAGAACGAAGATAAACTGCTGTGGATTAATTATGTCGGAATAATTACTGGTGGATTGTCGGAATTAAAAACCGGCAACAAATTAAAGCCTGCGTCACTTGTATCAACATCATACAAAAAAATAGTCGAGGAACTTTCGGACAATTATGATATTGTCACTTTTCCATTCGACTGGCGATTATCGCTTGAAGAATCTGCTGCCCTTCTCAACCGGAAGGTAAATGATTTGATGAAATACAGGCAACCTTTAAAAATGATTGGCCATTCTATGGGTGGAGTGCTCATCAGGGATTTCATGGTTCATCACTCCGAAACCTGGAAAAAACTGAATAATTCAGAAGGGTTCAACCTCATTTTTCTGGGCGCACCTCTTGGAGGCTCTTTCCGCATTCCGGCCGTATTATTTGGCATGGACCGTCTTATCGACAAACTGAGTTTAATCGATCTAAAACATTCAAAAGAGGAGCTGATTGAGATTTTTTCAAAATTCAAAGGACTGCTGGGATTATTGCCTTTTGATGGTGAACATGACTTTTCGGATTTGACAACCTGGCACAATATGCTGGGCGGAACTGAATATAAAAGCTGGCCCCTGCCAGCCAAGGACGACCTCGACTGGTTTAAAACATACAGGACTAAAATTGCCAGTTATAACATAAGCGAAGAGGACATTAAAAATGCAGTTTACATTGCCGGTCGCGATAAGGCAACCCCATGTAATTTTATTATTGATGAGAAAAGCCCGGGCAAGGAACTTGTTTTTTTAAGCACTGCCGAAGGTGATGCAAGTGTTACATGGGATAGCGGAATACCTAAAATAATGACTGAAAAAAACAGGGTCTATTTTGTAAATGTAACACACGGCGAACTTGCATGCAATACAACTATGTTCAAGGGAATCAAAGAAATTCTGGCAAATGGGACCACCAACTTGTTCAGTTCGGTGAGGCCAACGGTTCGCGGAGATGAAATTTTATTTAAAACACCCGAATTCCGCGACTTCGATCTTTCAGAAGCCGGAATTGACTTGTCAGTGCTCGGTGTTGGTGGCCCGACAGAACCCAAGATGGTGCAGCCTCCGTTAAATGTTTCAATAAGCCATGGTGATTTGTTTTATGCCAAATACCCGCTGTTGGCCGGACATTTTGAAGATGATGGGATTTTATTTGCCGAAAAGGAAATCAATAAAAATCTTGGCGATACATTAAGTTACCGGCACCGGTTGGGAATTTACCCCGGTAAAATTGGGACCAACGAATTGTTTTTGTCAGAACAATACGGTTTCTGCGGGGCAATCATTGTTGGACTGGGTAAACCCGAAGACCTTACCGCGCCCGAACTAACCAAAACCGTTGAACAGGGCGTAGCGAAGTACATTTTACATGGATATGATAAAAACAGGCGCTATCTTTCATCTGAAAAAGATAAAACAATCGGCATTTCGTCATTAATCATTGGCAGCGGTTATGGCGGTTTATCAATCGAAAATTCGGTGAAAGCCATCATTCAGGGCGTACACAATGCCAATTTGAAAGTAAAAAATCTCAACCTTGAAAACACCCCATTAATCAGTCATATCGAATTTGTTGAATTGTTTGAAGACAATGCCGTTAGCGCGCTTTATTCGCTCAGCAGGATTGAAGTTCAGGAAACACGATTGTTTCAGATAATACTGGAAGAGAAAAAGCTTCGCACATTGCTCGGTTCAAAAAAACAGATTCCGAATGAAATTTCATCGGGTTGGTGGAACCGGATTACAGTAAAAAAAGTGCAGTACAGCGAAACGGACGAAAGGGTTAAATGTATTACATTCAATGCTTCAACCAGCCGCGCACACGAAAAGGAAAAGGAATTGTCATCCACTCCCGCGCTGATGGAAGGAACAATTAATGAAATGTCAGTTAGCAACCGTTGGACGCCGCAAAGTGCGAAGGCCATTTTTGAATTGCTTATTCCAAACGATTTTAAGGAACAACTCAAACGGCATGGAAATATCAACTGGATACTGGATTATTACACTGCCGGGTACCCGTGGGAACTGCTGCAGGACGAAGTGGCCGATGCGCGACCGCTTTGCGAAGATCTTTACCCAGTTGAGCGATCAGCACACCACGGTGGAGGAAAAGG
>JBBIVS010000222.1:0-6390 GCA_037439605.1 Draconibacterium sp.
TTAGAATTTATCAACTAAAGATAACGAATAATTGAGGAAAATGAAAGACAGAATTTAACTTAACCACCCGGCTAAATTCTCATGTGAAACAGGAAGTTTCGGATACTTTTATTGAACCACCAGCTTTTTACTCTCAATTTCCTTCTCTGTCTGTATTTTAACCAGGTAAATGCCTTTTGCCATAGAGCTTACATCCATCTCAATGCGGTTCTGGCTTTGGAATTTCTCCTGTTGCAACAGGGCTCCATTCATATTGAAAATGCGAATCGTGATTATTCCCTGGAGTTTACTTTTCGTTTCAATGCTGATTTTGTTGGTTGCAGGGTTGGGGTAAAAATTATAAATGTTATCAGAAGAAATACTTTCCAAACCTACGTCCAGACAACCTGCATTTACTTCAGACTGATTATTGCAACCTATGGCCAAATTACCTTGATGGGTGGCAAGTTGTATATCTCTCAGCCAATTTATATTGCGCATTGAGAAATGCCTTGAAGTTTCCTTGAATTGGGAAGGCGCTTCGATGCCAAACAAATTGAGGTATGACTTGATTCTGTTCTTCATCCTGGTCAAATCTTTTGTCAGCGATATGCGATCTTTTAAAAAAAATCTTAACTCTTCCGTTTCAACAGAGGGGACATGGATCGCCACAAGTTCGCTGTTGCGCAAACCACGCGCAATTTTTCGACTGTCGCGCTTATCTTCTTTTTGACGTTTCTCTTTGTCCGTAACAGGGATACCTGCCTGGTTTACAACAATGTTGTTGATGCCCACATTGAGCAAAGCCCGATGGACACTAAACCCACAAAACCCAGCTTCATAAGCAGACAAGTAAGTCCCCCCAGGAAAATTGCGTCGCAGGTATTCCGCCAAAATCCTTGCATTTGGATCTTGCGAAAATGTCTTATGTGTAATCACTTCCAACATAATAGTTACTTTCCAACTAAGTTTGTGCACATCTATACCGATGCAAATGTTTTTTTCTTTGAATGCTTTTTTGTTAATTAGCTCATGAATAAGTTTCTAAATTTTAGTGTTTTTAATCTCAATTTCAAAAATATCTGAAATGAGGGAACTTATGCAAAACAAACATATGGACCATCGGGAGGACGTACCCCGATATTAATTTTCCTCTCAGAATCTGTCAATTAATCATCATTTCAGTTAGATACACCAAATCTTTTTTACTTTTGCGCGCCGGTTTGAAAAGCCTTTTCTGCTATTTTGTTGATTTACTGCATAACAGAAAGAACAAATCGGGTATTAAGCTGTTGCTTAGAGAGTTTTACAATTAGATTTAGAAAATGACAGAAATCAGAAATATTGCAATTATTGCCCACGTTGACCACGGCAAAACAACATTAGTTGACCGGATTTTACACCAGGTACACCTTTTCCGTGACAATCAGGTTATGGGAGATTTAATCCTCGATAGTAACGATCTGGAAAAAGAACGTGGAATTACCATTTTGGCAAAAAACGTTTCGGTGCGTTACAAAGACACAAAAATCAACATTATCGATACTCCAGGCCACAGCGACTTTGGCGGCGAGGTTGAACGTGTGCTCAACATGGCCAGCGGTGTTTTACTGATTGTTGACGCCTTCGAAGGCCCAATGCCGCAAACAAGGTTTGTTTTGCAAAAAGCCATCGAACTGGGACTGAAACCGATTGTGGTAATCAACAAAGTTGACAAACCAAACTGTACCCCCGACATTGCCCAGGAAAAAGTCTTCGATTTGATGTTCAGCCTTGAAGCAACTGAAGACCAGTTGGATTTCCCGACTGTTTTCGGTTCGTCGAAAGCTGGCTGGATGGGTCCCGACTGGAAAAAGCCAACCACCGACATCACCTATTTGCTTGATACAATTCTGAAATATATTCCGGCAGCAAAACACAGGGAAGGCTCTTTACAAATGAGAATCACCTCGCTCGACTATTCGTCGTACATTGGCCGGATTGCTGTTGGTAAAGTTTCACGCGGACAATTAATCCCGGGCTCACAGGTTACCCTGGTAAAACGTGACGGAATTGTTCAGAAAACCACGCTTAAAGAAGTTTATCTGTTCGAGGGACTTGGAAAGGAGAAAACAAAAAATCCGGTTCCATCAGGCGAAATTTGTGCAGTTCTTGGTTTGGATGGCTTTGATATTGGCGACACGGTTGCCGATGGCGAGGAACCTGAAGGATTGACTCCGATTAAAGTTGACGAACCCACAATGAGCATGTTGTTTGTGGCCAACAATTCACCGTTTTTTGGAAAAGACGGAAAGTATATAACCTCGCGCCAGTTGCGCGACAGACTTTTTAAAGAAACAGAGAAAAACCTGGCTTTGCGTGTTGAGGAAACTGACTCTGCCGACTCGTTTCTGGTTTTTGGACGTGGAATACTTCACCTTTCGGTTTTGGTGGAAACCATGCGGCGCGAAGGTTTCGAAATGCAGTTGGGACAACCAAAAGTACTGATCAAAGAAATTGACGGAGTAAAACACGAACCTATTGAAGCGCTTACAGTGCATGTTCCTGAAATGTTCTCGGGAAAAGTTATAGAACTGGTCACACAACGCAAGGGAGATATTGTTTCGATTGAAGTGAAAAACGAACGCGCCCATCTCGATTTTCTGATACCTGCGCGCGGATTAATCGGGTTGCGGAACCAGATGTTAACCGCCACTGAAGGCGAGGCAATTATGGCCCACCGGTTTTATGGTTATGAACCATGGAAAGGTGAACTTGGTATGCGCAGAAACGGGGCGCTTATTTCACTCGAAACAGGGACTTCAATCGCTTATTCCATTGATAAGCTGCAAGACCGCGGGCGCTTTTTTGTTGAACCCGGCGAAGATGTTTACATGGGTCAGGTAATTGGCGAAAACACCCGTCAGGACGACCTGACACTGAATATTGTACGCACTAAAAAACTAACCAACATGCGTGCTTCGGGCTCCGACGAGAAAACAAGTATCGCCCCGGCAGTAAAATTCTCGCTCGAAGAAGCCATGGAGTACCTGCGCAACGACGAGTACCTCGAAGTAACGCCAAAATACCAGCGCATCCGCAAAATCTTGCTCGACGAAAACGACAGGAAAAGGCAGGCGAAAACGGTGACTGCGTAAATGCGTGAATGCTATAAGGCATGAATGCGTGAATTAGGCGGAATGGCTGTTGACTTTTGGATTCTGGATTCTGGATTCTGGCAATTGGCTTCCGGTTCAAATTGTAAATTGTATTATGTAAATAGCGGCTGGCATCTGGCGGCTGGCATCTGGCTAAATGGTAAATAGTAAATCTGTAAATCGTAAATAGCTACTGGCTGCAAATCAATCATTTTAACGCTATTATCGCAAAGGTTTCGCTAAGTTCGCTAATCAAATCCTTTGCGCCCTTTGCGTTTTCCCTGCGCCCTTAGCGTTGAAAAAATCCAGAATCCGCAATCCAGACTCATCTCCACAAACCCGTAAAAGACAAACTTTGAACTCTTTCTTCCCCAAAATTCCTTACTTTTGATTCGAGTCAAAAACTAAATCAAATGAAACGAACAGCCATTGCCGTCCTGCTCACCCTCCTGCTGTTTTCAGTTCATGCACAGCAAATCAGCAACAGCTCTTATACAGTGCAATTCGACAAAAAAACCGGGCAACTTTCTGCCTCCTCAATTTCCGGAGAGCTGCTGTTTGCCGGGGCGGTGAGTGCCGTTTTGCCCGCCGGAAATCTTTATACTTCCGACAGCCAAAACTACCGGTACAAAACCACGCCAACCACTGACGACAAAGGAAATCCGATGCTCGTGATTCACGGAGCCGATAAAAACAGGGAACTCAATTTCACACAACAAATCACACTTCTCAGCAATACCGCGGCCATTGGTTTTGAGGTGGTTTACAAAAATATTTCGGCCACAGACATCAACATCCGAAGCATCGAACCCTTGCGGTTGATACAGCAAAACGGCGGCAATCTGTTTTTTGACAACGCAGAAAAATGCCTCACCAATGGCGCTATGTATTACGATGCCGGAAATATTCAAAACCTTTCAAAACCCTGGATTAGGCCCGAACCCTATGGCGAAACCAAAGGTGGTGTGATGAGCGATACACTGCTCATGGCCAGTCCGCTGACGGCTCAAAGCTGGTGGAACATTTCGCTTTTCAGCAATACAAAAACCCCGGCGCTCACCGCAGGCTACCTCCTCAACGCCAACTCGCTCGGGCGTTTGCAGATGCTGAAACACGGTGGCAATCAGCTTTCGCTGGTGGCTGAATCGGTACTGAACCCGGGTTTTATGCTGGGTGCCGGGCAGACAATCAGCTCCGACCAACTGGTACTGGTCACCGGCGAAAATGTGTACAGGGTGAACAAAACCTACGCCTCGCTGATGCAGGAAAAAATGGACTATCCCGTGTGCAGCGCCGTAAAAGGCTGGTGCAACTGGTTTTACACGATGGATGTTTTCAGCGAAAACGAGATTCTCGAAAATGCCGTTTTTGCCGCGAAACACCTCAAACCTTTCGGGCTCGAATACATCCAGATTGACGAAGGATTCCAGACCACACACGGCGACTGGCAAGGCAACCATCGGTTTCCGCACGGGCTGAAATGGCTCTGCGACAGCATCAAAAACCTCGGGCTGAAACCGGGCATCTGGATTGCGCCGTTTGTGATTGCCGAAAACGCAACCGTGTATAAAAACCACCCCGACTGGCTGTTAAAGGACAAAAACGGCGAACCCGTGCGCATCGGGCCGTGGCCATCCGAAAACACCGACTGGTACCGCACTGAAACACCCAAACGCTATTGTCTCGACCTCACCCACCCCGACGCCGAAAAGTGGTACACAGCCCTCATCGACACCATTGCCAACCACTGGGGTTTTGAGATGATAAAAGTGGATTTTGTGGCGTGGACGGTTTTCTCGGCGCAGCAGTTTTACAACCCGGGCGCATCTCCCGCGCAGGTGTACCGCCGTGCCATGGAAATCATGCGCCGGACGGCGGGCGAAAACTGCCACATCCTCGACTGCGGGCCCGGCCAGGTTTCGGGCGGGTACATCAATAGCCTGCGTGTTGAATACGACCAGAATTATGGCAACTCCGACAACGCGTGGACACAGTATTTCCGGGGTTTGTCAAGCAGTGCGGGGGCGGCCGGAAAACGCTGGTTTTACAACAATAAAACCTGGACAAACGACATCGACCATGTGTGCATTGACCTGTTGACCGAACACGAGGCACAGGCGGCTGCCACACTCATTGGCCTCAGCGGCGGCAATGTGATGTCGGGCGACAGGCTGATGAACCTCGGTCCTGAAAAACTCGAAATACTGAATAAGATATTCCCGGCAACCCCCGAAAATGCCGTGCCGGTTGACCTTGCCAACAACGACCCGCAAACCATTTTTACGTGCGCCGTTGAAAAGCCGTTTGGCAACTGGCAGGTGGTGGCCTTTTTTAATACCGACAGGGAAACGCCACTCCAGAGAAACATGCCATTAAACAAGCTGTTTCCCGCACCGGCAAAGACTTACCTGGCGTTTGATTTCTGGAACCAGCGGTTTGCGGGCGAAGTGAAAGATATGCTGCAGGTGAACGTAAATCCCGGTAGTGTTACTTTGCTGGCGTTGCATCCCAAAACCGGCGAACCACAGATTATTGGCACCAACCGCCATGTAAAAATGGGCGCGGTGGAACTAGCCGCCGAAAAGTACGATGCCGCCATCCAAACCCTCACAGCCACCTCGGTGAGCCCCGAAGGCAGCGCACACAGCGTTTTTGTGTATCTGCCCGATAGTTATGGCTGGCAGCCCAGCGACAGCAAAATTTACGAAATCAACCCGCTGTACTCCGTGCGGCAAACCGAAACCAACCTGCTCCGCATCGACCTGCAGTTTACCAAAACCACCCAAATTGAATGGAAAATTACAGTGCAGAAATATTAAAAAATATTTTGTAAAACTGTTTTGGATAAATGACTGATTGAAGCTACTTACAAGGCAAAATCAAAAATATCAAAAACCAAACAAAAAATCAGAATAAACAACGGATAATCAGGAATTGATGCCTTTTTAGGAAAGGCAAAAATTACAAATTTGCTCAGCGAGAAGGACTTTAAATACATTACAAACATATAATGACCTAAGTTATGTAAACAATCTTATTTGACTGAGCCAAAAAATACCAATTCAATGTTTAATAAATTTTTAATGCTACAATTTCTAAATATTTATTTTCAACTTTCATCTTTTTCAAATAAGTTTTGCCTGTATATTTGTCTAATTCTCCCTAAAATCAAAAAAGCAAAAATATCTTCCCATCATGAAGTAACCTTTTCAATTTAAATTGTAATTTTGACACATCTGTCCAAAACAATTTGTCAATGAGCAACGAAACATTT
>JBBIVS010000223.1:0-6380 GCA_037439605.1 Draconibacterium sp.
ATATAAAAACATACAGGGTGGACAAGAAAATTGCAAAACTAAAAAACCACGTAATTATTGTTGGTTTTGGCCGGAATGGCGAGCAGGCAGCCATTGAACTGGCCGAGCACGGAGTTGAATTTGTTATTATTGACAAGCGCGACAATGTGGTTTCGAGAATACGGGAAAATCGCGAACTGCTTTATATAAAAGGCGATGCGACACACGAGGAAGTGCTTGAACAGGCAGGGATTTATGAAGCGCGCGCGCTTATTGCCACAACCCCAAACGATGCCGACAATGTTTTTGTGGTTCTCACCGCACGCAGCATGAACCCTGGATTAACTGTAATCAGTCGTGCTTCGGAAATGGGTTCGCAAATGAAACTGAAACGTGCCGGCGCTACAAATGTAATTATGCCGGAGCGAATTGGCGGTCAGCGCATGGCAAAATTAGTGCATCAGCCTGATGTGGTCGAGTTTTTTGAATCGATACTGTTGCAGAAAACGCAGGATGTAAGTCTGGAAGAGGTTTCGTGCAGAAACCTTGCACAGCAGTTTGTCGGGAAATCGATACTCGATTTGAGAATTCGCGAACTTTCCGGGGCAAATATTGTGGGTATAAAAACCGGTGGCGCCCGTTATATTTTTAATCCCGACCCAAAAATGATTGTTTCGCGCAACGACCAGCTTTTTGTTTTGGGAAATCCGGGGCAGATTAAAAAAATGAAAGAGATTCTGGAAATGTAAATACAAAGCCATGTTCAGAAATTTTCCCAAACATGGCTTTGTAATTAATAAAAGACAATAAACCTGTTATGTACTTATTGAACTAATCCGGTGCTGATAAGGAATGTTGCAGCAAATGCAACAATAGCATATAACTCAGGAAATACAGCTAAAACCATTGCTTTCCCGAAAACATCGTAACCGGCGCCAATCCCGGCAATACCATTTGCACAAATCTGACCCTGTTTGATTGCTGAAAACAGGCCAACCAATCCAAGCGACAAACCTGCCGCAAAAATGGCAATGCCTTGCAAAACGGTCATTTCCATCGAGATCACACCTGAGGTATTTACAATAAAAAATCCGGCAAATCCATAAAGACCTTGTGTTCCGGGCAATGCACTTAAAAGCATGTACTTACCAAATTCTGATTCGTTTTTCTTTAATGCGCCAATGGTTGCGCTCCCTCCAATTGATACGCCAATTGCACTCCCGATTCCGGCCAGCGCAATCATTAAAGCAATCCCAACGTAAGCTAAAATAACTGCTGTTGTCATAAATTATTCTCCTTTTTAATTAATAGTTTATTTTTGAATGGTTTATATTCTTTTCCACCGCCGATAAAACCGGCGTTTTTGTAAAATTCAACAAAGGTTAAACGCATTGGGTGCACAAACGAACCCAGCGACGAAATAAGGAGGTTGGCAGTATGTCCTATAATCAGAAACACAACGAAGAAAATTGGGCCAATAATTGAGGCAGAACCCAAAATTTGAAGTCCGATGGTATTGATAACGAAGCCCAGAATGGCGCTCGAAATACCGAGTGCAAACAAACGGATGTACGAAAGCACATCGCCAAAGATTCCGGTTATTCCATACAAATCCCATATTCCTTTTCCAATCCTTCCTAAAATTCCGGCTTTGGGGTCGCTCCAGAATACAATCAGGGCAAGGGCAACAAAAGAGAGGTACAAAGTTACTGATGTGGCTAATTCTAAAAGAAAGATGTCTAAAATGCACAATATCAGTATAAACCAGCCAAATGAAGGTAAAGCGTATTGCCATCCAAACATCCGGATACTATTTACTGCCTTAATTATCAAACCGAAAAGAATCTGAAATAAACCGATGCCCAGGGCCAGATAGAAAGTTTTCTGACTGTCAAGCATTATATTTCTGATGTTTCCCAGGCTTTCAACTTCAATCAGGCTGATACCGAAGAAAGTGCCGGTAAGCGTTCCGAAAATAATGGTGCCGATGCCCAGAAACTGTGCAAGCGACAGAATAGGCTTAATATCTGGTTTTGCTTTTAATTTATACAATGTTGTCCCAAGTAAAATTACAAGCCCGTATCCCACATCGCCAAGGCAAAAACCAAAAAACATCATAAAAAACGGGGCAAAAAACGGGGTTAAATCAAGTTCCTGATAAGCAGGCAACGAGAAGAGTTTACCAATTGGTTCGTACAAACGGGCAAACCGGTTGTTTTGCTGTTTAATAGGAATTTTGTCTTCCTGTTTTGGTTTTTCGGTAAAATAAACAATGCTCTGCTGTTTCAGATACTCGTTGAGTTGTTCGGTTTCGTTTTTTGGCACGTAAGCTTCAATTATCCTGACGTTATCTTCAACAGCACTTTCTGTATTTTTCAATACTTTCTGATAATCAACTTTTTCTTCAAGTTCGAGGATATAATTGTGCACTTCTTCGAGATAATTCAGGGCAATAAAATTGAGTTCCTGTTCAATTTCACTGATTTGTAAAAAGTGGTCGAGCTTTTTATTTTCCAACTGGCTGATTGAATCATCAGGAATCCGTATCTCTTCTGCTTCAATTTCCACATTTTCGCCGGTTGAGTTAACAACTGCAAAATACACAAATGGGCTAACATTATTAATAATTACAATATCGTATTTTTCGCCCCATTTTTCATCAAATTTTTTCTCGGATGTAATGAAAAGCTGAATTTTAATGTTGTTTTCTTCCAGTTTTTTAATGGTTTCAACCGAAAAATCGCCCCAGGGTTCAAGGCTTTTAATGGCTTTGTTCAGCAAATTATCATGCTGAATCAAAGCATCTTTCTGATCCCTGAAATGTAGTACCTTTGAAATAATTTCACTTCCGGATAACTGGGGTTTATGAAAATCTTTGTTGTTAAATTTTTCGAAATAGAAGCGGGCTTTTATTTCATCAAGTTTGTGTTTATATAAAGTTTCGTTGCTGCTGTAAATTTCGGGGTCTTTTTTGTGTTTGATATGCCCGTCTTTAGCCGTATTTTTTGCTTTAATTTCGGCTTCGAACTCCTTTATTTCAGCTTCTGCGCTTATTTTTTGTTTTTCGAGGAATTGATAAACCTGGTTAACCGATTTTAGTTCATCGAGTTTTTCCTTGATATCGCTGCCCGGATCGGTCACTTTTTCAACAATATCCAAAACGCCAATATTTCGTATATCATCCAGAAATTTTTCATAATCCAGATGATAAGCGATAAAGGTGTATTTCAGCATTGGCACAATCATGCGTATTCCTCCTGCTCCTGTTGACGGTTTTTAACAATCTTTTGCGACGATTTCGAAAGATTTTCCTCATCTTCCAGAAAACGTTTAATTTTGCGAATTGCATCCTGATAGCCGGGTATCTGAACTTTTTCGTACAGGTTTACCTTTTGTGTTGTTTTTTTACGGGCCAGGTAAAGCAATTCACTTTTACGGTAATGCACTTCGCGTTCCAGCGCCTGCGTTGTCAGTTCTTTCAGTATGGTTATTCCGGTTAAAAACCACTGCGGGTTGTTGAAAAGGCTGAATTCTTTTGTCTCGAATATAATATTTTCAAGCAGAGGTATTTTTACCCCGGCAACTTTTTTTGTCGATAATTCCAAATCCTTAACAGCCAGCAGTGTATTGTCGAATTCGCCCCAGATACGGACAAATTTTTCATATTCGGCAATTTTTTGTTTCAACCGGTGTTCTATCTCAGCCGTTTCGTCTTTTGCACGTTTAACTTCAACGCGAAGCGCTGCCTCCTTATTTTTAATGGTAGGCAATGCCCTGACACGCATTTTTAAATGCTTGTCCAATTCCTGAAGAGCTGTTTTATTGTATTGAAACTTCATGGTTTATTCGCCTTTCCAGTACTTGTCCATAAACTCGCTTCTGATGGCTACTTCGGCTTTGCTGAAAAATTTTGCAAACAGCGTCCAGGCTGTGTCCATCATCATATCAATGTCGATATTTACATCAATTGCCAGCAATTTATCAGAATATTCTTTTCCAAATTTTAAGGTACGTTCGTCGTAATCTGTTAAGTCGAAACCGTTTTCAAGTTTGGTTTTTGCCTGTGCGGCATCGGCAAACAAGCGGATTGCTGTGTTCATAACCTGTGGATGGTCGGCCCTTGTTTTTTTGCCAATTACCAACTGTTTCAACCTCGAAAGGCTGCGGAACGGGTCAACGATTACTTTTCCGATATCAGAGTCTTTTCTCAGGAACAACTGGCCTTCGGTAATATAACCCGTATTATCAGGAATTGCATGGGTAATGTCACCTCCTGAAAGGGTTGTTACCGCTATTATAGTAATTGAACCGCCATCGGGAAACTGAACTGCCTTTTCGTAAATCTTTGCAAGGTCGGAGTAAAGCGAACCTGGCATACTGTCTTTCGACGGAATCTGGTCCATTCGGTTCGAAACGATACTCAATGCATCAGCATAAAGTGTCATGTCGGTTAAAAGAACAAGCACACTTTGTTTTTTGTCAACAGCAAAATATTCGGCTGCGGTCAATGCCATATCCGGAACCAGAAGTCGCTCAACAGGAGGGTTTTCGGTTGTATTAACAAAACAGATAATTCGGTCGAGGGCGCCTGCATTTTCGAATACGTTTTTATAAAACAGGTAATCGTCGTTTGTAAGGCCCATTCCGCCCAAAATAATCTTGTCGGCTTTGGCGCGCATGGCCACCATTGCCATCACCTGGTTAAAAGGCTGATCGGGGTCGGCAAAGAATGGAATTTTCTGTCCGGTTACCAGCGTATTGTTCAGGTCGATACCCGCAATACCTGTGGCAATCAGTTCCGAAGGTTGTTTCCTTCGAACCGGGTTTACCGACGGGCCGCCAATTTCGCGTTCTTCTCCCTCAACATCAGGCCCACCGTCAATCGGGTTTCCAAAGGCATTGAAAAAACGACCGGCCAAATCATCGCTTACTTTCAGCACGGGTGGTTTTCCCATAAAAACCACTTCGGCGTTGGTCGGAATTCCCTCGGTGCCCCCAAATACCTGCAAGGTAACAACGTCGCCGATAATTTTTACCACCTGCGCCAAACGCCCGTTTATCATGGCCAGCTCTTCGTAACCAATTCCGCTTGCGCGAAGCGAACAGGTTGCTTTGGTTATCTGGATAATTTTTGTGTATATTTTTTGAAATGCTTTTGTTTCCATGCTGTTATTTCCTTTCGTCGATAATGGTGCCTAATTCGGTGAGATAGTTGTTGAATTTATCTGATTTGAATTCTGAATAGTTCATTTGTTTCAAAACGTTGATAATACGTTTGAAATAGGGGTTTACCTCGTCGAAGGACTCGAATTTGAAATCGATTTTGCAAATACCGAGTACAGTTTCCAGGAGGAATTTTTGTCTTTCGAGCGATGTCTGTTTGTCAATTTCGTCGAAGGCATCCTGCTGCAGAATTACAAAGTCGATAACTTCTCCTCTCCAGAAACTGAGGTGATATGAAATGGGAACACCATCGTCGCCAAGGATATTAATTTGTTCCGAAGCCTCTTTGCTGCGCAGTAAATAGTTTTTTGCTTCGAGCACCTGGCTAATCCAGGTTTCACTGATGTTCTTTTTAAGGTATTCCTGTAGTTCGGGATATTCAAGATATTTTGAATAACTGTCGATTGGGTCAACAGCCGGATAGCGTTTACTGTCAGCGCGTTGCTGAGAAAGGGCATAAAAACAACGGGCCGCTTTTTTTGTCGATTCTGTTACAGGTTCTTTCAGGTTTCCACCTGCCGGAGAAACAGTTCCGATAAAAGTAATTGAACCCGTTTGGCCGTTATTCAAAAACACGTAGCCGGCTCTTGAATAAAAGTTGGAAATAATAGCGGGCAAATCCATCGGGAAAGCATCCTGTCCCGGAAGTTCTTCCATGCGGTTCGACATTTCGCGCAAAGCCTGTGCCCAACGGGATGTTGAGTCGGCGAGCAGCAGCGCTTTTAATCCCATTGAACGGTAATACTCGGCAATGGTCATTGCTGTGTAAACCGAAGCTTCGCGTGCTGCAACCGGCATGTTCGACGTATTTGCAATAATTGTTGTGCGTTCCATCAGTTTGCGTCCGGTGCGCGGGTCATCAAGTTCAGGGAACTCTGTGAAAATCTCCACAACTTCGTTGGCACGCTCGCCGCAGGCAGCAACAATTACAATATCGGCTTCCGCCTGTTTGGACAACGCGTGCTGAAGCACTGTTTTCCCGCTTCCAAACGGACCCGGAATAAACCCTGTTCCGCCTTCAACAATCGGGTTCAGCGTGTCGATGGTTCGAACGCCGGTTTCGAGCAATTTAAACGGGCGTGGTTTATTTTTATAAGCTTTTATCGGAATCTTTACCGGCCATGTTTGGGTCATGGTAACTTTAACTTCGTTGTTTTTGCTGTCGGTAAGTACGGCAA
>JBBIVS010000224.1:0-6367 GCA_037439605.1 Draconibacterium sp.
TTATTTTAAAAAACAAACTGTCGGACAATATCAGATGGCCGTTATAAACGATAATTCTAATGCAAGTTTGCGGAATATGGTGTTTTATCGGCAGGATTATTTGGACGAGTTCAACACCATCTGGGATAAACAAGCCGAATTTCACCCTGAATTAACAAAAGAGCTGAAACAGGAAATCCGCGATGTGGTGATTTTCTATCAACGGCGTTTAAAAAGCCAGAAAGGGTTAATTAGTTTTTGTGAATTTGATAGCCGGAAAATCGAAGTGGATTTTGAAGGAAAGAAAAAGGTAATAACAGTTGGCAACCGTGTTATTCCACGTTCTTCTCCATTGTTTCAGGAGTTTAAAATATGGCAGGTTTTAAACAATATAGAAGTTTTTGGAAAAGGAAAGAAAAGCAAAAAGCAAAAAGGAGCCACTTTGTTCGACCAAATAGAAGATCCGTTGGAATATGGCGGACGACGGGAATTGTATCAGGAAGAAAAAGAAATGCTGGCAGCAGAACTTTCGATAAAAAAGGAACTTAAAAAAGCTGATGCACTGAAACTGCTTTTCGACAACGCGAAAGAGCTTGATATGAATTTTACATCAATCCAGGGAAATCTTACACAAGCCATTTTGTTCAATGCTTTTAAACAGATTATTGAAATGAGTGGACACGAAATAGATGTAGAGAAAAATGCAGCCTCTGCGATACTAAAATCCGTCGAAGAAATTTTTAATGCTTTGGGCATTAATACTAATATACTGTATTTTGATTCCGATAAGAACATAGATAAACAGCCTATGTATAAAATTTGGCATTTGTTATATTCTTTCGAGGGAGACGATTCAAAAACGGGTAACGAAAAACTAATTAATAAAATAGCTGAGCATTTTGGTTTCGAAAAAGAATATGCGACAATTCTGGCTAATTTCGCATTTCAGGATGATTATGGCAGCCTTTCGGCAAAAGCAATTCGAAAAATATTACCTTATCTGAAAGCCGGAAATAAATATGATGTTGCCTGTGAATATGCAGGTTATCGCCATTCAGCGAGTTCATTGTCCAAGGAAGAATTGGATAATAAAGTGTATAAAGAACGCTTGGAAATCCTGCCGAAAAATTCGTTACGTAATCCGGTGGTAGAGAAAATATTAAATCAGATGATTAACGTAATCAATTCGATTATAGACACTTATGGTAAGCCTGATGAAATACGGATTGAACTTGCCCGTGAGTTGAAAAAGAATGTCAGAGAACGTGAGGAACTGACAAAAACAATTGCCGAGACCACCCGCTTGCATGAACAGTACAGGGAGATTTTGTCAAAATCACCTTTCAACCTGTCTTTCATTAGCCGGAATGATATAATCCGATACAAGCTTTACGAAGAATTGAAGGAAAACGGATATAAAACACTCTATTCAAATACCTATATTTCGCCTTTGGTATTATTTAGCGGCGATTTCGATGTTGAACACATCATTCCTCAGTCAAGGTTGTTCGACGATTCTTTTTCCAACAAAACTCTTGAACTGCGGAGCATCAACATTGAAAAAGGGAACAAAACCGCCTACGATTTTATCAAAGAAAAATATGGCGAAACAGGTGCTGATAACAGCCTGGATAATTATTTAAACCGTATTGAGAATCTGTATAAAAGCGGCATGTTGAAACGCGCAAAATACAACAAACTGAAAATGCAGGAAAAAGATATTCCTGATGGTTTTATCGAACGTGATATTAACGACACGCAGTATATTGCAAAATATGCCAAAACAATGCTCGGTGATTTGGTAAAACACGTTGTATCTACAACCGGCTCAGTTACCGACCGCTTGCGTGAGGATTGGCAATTGGTGGATGTAATGAAGGAATTAAACTGGGGAAAATACAATCAACTTGGTTTGACCGAAGAGTTTACCAATGAAGAAGGACATAAAATACGCAAGATAAAAGACTGGACAAAACGCAACGACCACCGCCACCATGCAATGGATGCTTTGACCGTGGCATTTACAAAACGACAATTTATCCAGTATCTTAACAACCTCAATGCAAGAAGAACAAGCGAAGAACAAGGTATTTCCAACACTGAAAAGGAAAGTCAGGACAAATTTTCAATCACCTCTGATGATATTAAACTCAATACAAGAGATGTATTGGGTATTGAAAAAAAGGAATTGTACCGCAACGGCAAAGGGAAATTGTTGTTTAAACCTCCGTTAGAATTAGATGAATTCCGTGCCGAAGCCAAACGCCACCTTGCAAACACGTTGATTTCAATCAAGGCTAATAATAAAGTTGTTACCCAAAACATAAACCCAACAAAAAAACCGGGCGGTGTAAACAAAAAAATACAGCTAACCCCGCGCGGACAATTGCACAACGAAACCATTTATGGAAGCCAGAGAAAATACGTAGTAAAAGAAGAAGCTGTTAATGCAAAATTCGATGCCGAAAAAATTGCCACTGTCTCGAAACCTGCTTATCGGGTGGCTTTGCTGCAACGACTGCAGCAATTCGATAACGACCCTAAAAAGGCTTTCACCGGCTCAAACGCGCTGGCAAAGAAACCCATTTGGTTAGATGAACTTCATACGAAACAAGTTCCCGAGAAGGTAAAAACCGTTAGTTTTGAAACAGTTTATACCATTCGAAAAGATGTTTCCCCCGACCTGAAATTAGACAAAGTGGTTGACAAGAACATTAAAGAAAGACTTGAAGCCCGACTAAACGAATTTAATGGAAATGCAAAACAAGCCTTTTCCAACCTTGAAGAAAACCCGATTTGGCTCAACAAAACAAAAGGCATAGCCATAAAGCGCGTAACCATTACAGGAATCAGCAACGGTGAACCATTGCACGATAAGAAAAACAAAGAAGGCAAATTTATTTTGGATGAAAACGGCAAAAAACAACCAGTTGACTTTGTTAGTACAAGCAATAACCATCATGTTGCAATTTACCGTGATGCCGATGGTAATTTACAGGAAAATGTCGTTTCGTTTTACGAATCAGTAAGTCGCAAAAACCTGGGATTGCCTGTGATTGATAAGGACTATAAAGCAGGCGAAGGTTGGCAATTTCTTTTCAGCATGAAGCAAAACGAGTATTTTGTTTTTCCCAATGCTGAAACGGGTTTCAATCCCAACGAAATCAATTTATTTGACCCGGATAATTATTATTTGATAAGTCCGAATTTGTTCAGAGTGCAGAAATTTACTATTAAAGATTATTTCTTTAGACATCATTTGGAGACTAATGTTGAAATGAATAATTCATTAAAGGGAAAGACATGGTTAAGATATGGTTTAAGCGGAATTGGCGGGATTGTGAAAGTTAGAATTAATCATATCGGCCAAATTATTTCAGTTGGGGAATATTGAGTTTTTAATAAATACAAAAAACCTTTTTGCCTGGTTTTTAGTAACAAAATATCAGTTCTTTTTCTTCGATATAATAACTTTTCCAAAGTTTCGAACTTTGGAAAAGTTAGTTTCGAACTTTGGAAAAGTTAACTAATAATATTTTCAACAACAGCAACCGCTTTAAAAGGTGCATAGTTTGAAAAGCGGATTTTAGTTTTTTGGGGAACAACTTAAAGTATTGAAATTCAAATATGTCAAAACCAAAACTCAAAAAAGAACTTCAGCAGCTTACAAAAGAGCAGTTGATTGAGCAAATCCTCGATTTGTACGATAAAAACAAGGCGGTAAAAGAGTTTTACAACTTTTACCTGAACCCCCGGAACGAAATGGAATTGGCTGAAAAGTATAAAAAACAAATCCGCAAAGAGTTTAATGTTGAAAACCCGTTGCGCAGCACCGGGAAGTTTTCGGTGGCAAAACGGGCCATTTCCGATTTTAGAAATTTACAGCCTTCACCCGGTGGTTGGCCGATGTAATGCTGTATTTGCCGGAAAGCGCCTGTGAACTGTTTTTAACTTTTCCAAAGTTCCGAACTTTGGAAAAGTTGACAGGACAGACAAGAAACAAAATTTAACACTGCAAAGAAATTTTTAATAGTAAAAGAGAATTTATTAATAAACGACAAGATCGAAATTGAAATGAAAAAACTGTAATAGCCAAATAGAATTTAACTAACTTTTCCAAAGTTTTAAACTTTGGAAAAGTTGGGTTCGAAAAATACGGATCAGATAACATGTTGATTTCAAACAAATAACCTAAATAGTCTGGCTTATGGAAAAGTTAAAACCCGATACGAGTTACCACATTTTCAACCACGCTAACGGTTTCGAAAATGTTTTTCGCGAACCCGAAAACTACCGCTTTTTTCTGGAGAAGTACCGGAAATATATTTTACCGGTAGCCGAAACCTACGCTTACTGCCTGATGCCCAACCATTTTCATATCGTGGTGCGAATTCGCAAACAGGCTGTAATCGAAGAACTGATTCGAAATAAAAATAACATGGTTATTGATAGTAACTTTTCCAACCTGATTTTCAACTTTTCCAAAGTTTCGAACTTTGGAAAAGTTGAAAATGAAGACGTTTCAAACTTTGGGAAAGTAGAAAAAAATATAAATAAGATAAGCGACAGCGAAATCGAAAAATTTCTGTCGAAACAGTTTGCCAATTTATTTAGCAGTTACACTCAGGCATTTAACAAAACAAATCAACGCATTGGCTCGCTGTTTATTAAAAATTTTAAACGCGACCTCATTCTTATTAAAGAACATTTTATAAATGCTGTCATTTATACCCACCGCAATCCCATTCATCATGGGTTTAGTTTGAGTTATGATGAATGGCCTGACAGTTCCTACTTCGATATTGTAAACTATAAACCTACTTTTATAGAATCACTGAAATTGTTAAAAATTTTTGGCGGATATGCTATGTTTGTTCAAAAACATAACGACGCACTTTCAAATTTGTCAACCACTATTTTCGAAATCCCGTAAATTCAAAAAAATGATAAAACGTACCCTCTATTTCGGAAATCCGGCTTATCTGAATAAAAAAGATGAGCAATTAAAAGTTACTGATCCAGAAACAAAACTTGAAAAAGCATCTGTTTCGCTGGAAGATATTGGAGTTGTTGTTTTAGACCATCCGCAAATAACGCTGACCCATGGTTTAATGGCCGCCTTAACCGACCGGAATGTGGCAATGGTGAGCTGCGACAGCAAACATCTTCCGTCAGGCCTGATGCTTCCGCTCGATGGAAACCACGTTCAAACCGAACGGTTCAGGATTCAAATTGCCGCCTCTGAACCGCTTTTAAAAAATTTATGGTCACAAACGGTAAAAGCAAAAATCGAAAACCAGGCAGCACTGCTTAAACGGTGCGGGTTTGAAAATAAAAGACTTCTGGCGCTGCTCCCTCAAATAAAATCGGGCGATACCGATAATATGGAAGGCCGCGCCGCCGCAGTTTACTGGAAACTGCTTTTTAACGAACACGATTTCACACGCGACCGTTTTGGAGTGGAACCCAACAGCCATCTGAATTATTGTTATGCCATACTCCGGGCCATTGTTGCAAGGGCATTGGTGAGCAGCGGTATGTTGCCAACGCTGGGAATTTTTCACCGGAACAAATACAATGCTTTTTGTCTGGCCGATGATATAATGGAACCTTACCGTCCATTTTGCGATGAGCTGGTTTACGGAATGTTTGTGAACAACGAAATCGATTCGGAAGACATTACCCGGCCGCAAAAGGCAAAACTACTTTCCGTTGCCACTGCCGATGTGCTGATTGACGGCAAAAAAAGTCCGTTAATGGTGGCTTTGAGCCGAACCACCAATTCGCTTTTTGAATGTTTTGAAGGTACGCGCCGGAAAATCGTTTATCCGGAGTTTATCGGTTCGTAAATAAATTTCAAAAACCATGACATCATTTGATGCCTTAAATCAGTACCGCTGTATGTGGGTTTTGGTGTTTTTCGATATTCCGGTTGAAACAAAAAAGCAACGGAAAGTAGCAGCCAACTTTCGAAAAGAACTGATAAAAGATGGTTTTACCATGTTTCAGTTCTCGATTTACATGCGCAATTGCCCCAGCCGCGAAAATGCAGATGTTCATTCGCAAAGGGTAAAAAACATGTTGCCCGAATTTGGTCATGTCGGGATATTAAAGATTACCGACAAACAATTTGGGATGATGGAATTGTATTTCAGCAAAAAGCCGGCTGCAAACCCGGCAATAGTGCAGCAGTTGGAGCTGTTTTAGAATAAAAAGGAGTTGTCAGAAATAAAAAAAGCGGGATTGACACCCGCTTTTTTTATTTCTGACAACTCTCGCAGTTCTTTGAATTTGAGCTTCTTATACCAGACACGTTGTCAAAGAACCCGGTAAAAATACAATTTGAAAGCAATTCACAACTCACACTGTCGTTGATTAATTGCTTTAC
>JBBIVS010000225.1:0-6352 GCA_037439605.1 Draconibacterium sp.
GTTAGCACCGCTCAGCAATTTCGATAACTGACCTTCAGCCTGCCCGCCCGATGAAGAAAACACAAACATTGCAGCAATCAGAACCACAAAAAGAAACAGGATGATCCAAAATCCTTTCCCCAGCAACTTTTCATCTTTTACTTTTTCCATTGCTGCTTTTTCTTCGTAAACACGGCTCATCACTTTCGATGTAAAGTCGCTTCCCGGAGAATCCAGCTTCACCCCTTTTATCAGACTTTTCAGTTCATTATCCAAATCCTGTGTTTTCATAACTCCTGTTATAATATGGTGTAAATTTCTTCTTTTAACATCTCATTCAATATGGTGTAGAGCTTTTTTCGTGCCCTGAACAGTTTAACTTTTGCGTTGCTCTCCGAAAGCTTTGTAATTTCGCTGATTTCCTCAACCGATTTGTCTTCGAAATAATAAAGCAAAATAAGTGTGTATTCGTCTTCAGGAAGTTTCTCCAACGCGGCTTTTACATACTTTGCACGGTTTTCTTCCGGAATGCCATCAAAATTCATCTCTTCAACCTTATCCGAAATTTGTACATCATCGGTGGAAACATATTTCAATTTCCTTTTTCTTACTTCCGAAATACAATTATTGTATGTAATCCGGTAAAGCCAGGTTGAAAACTTGGCATCGCCTTTAAAAGTGTGCAGCGATTTAAATGCTTTCACAAAACTTTCCTGCGCCATTTCTTCGGCATCTTCACGATTTCTGAGAAGTTTTAGTGCAATCGAAAAAACAATATCCTTGTATTTATTTACAAAGTACGAAAAGTATTGCGTGTCTCCCCTTAATACTCTCTCAATATACCAGGATTCGTCTTTTTGTTCCATTTCGCTGGTTTGACGTAAAATTAGTTATGTGGTTACACGTTTCAAAATTTTTTTTGAAATTGTTGTAACCGACAGAAAAAGCCAGCGTCATAAAGCCAGAAAACAAAAAATAAACAATTTAAAATTTGAAATCATGGAAGGAATTTTTGTACCACTGGCTTTTTTTCTGGCATTGTTCGCAATACTTTACGTTTATTGGACAACCCGCACAAAAGAGCGGCTGGCATTGATTGACAAGGGATTGGATGCCAGTGTTTTTAAAACCGGTTGCAATAAATTTGCACTATTAAAATGGGGTATCGTTCTTATTTTTGCAGCAATTGGAGTTTTTACCGCCCATTTGCTGGCCCAGGTAATTAACGAGGTTGCAGCACATTTCAGCATGATCTTATTCTTTGGTGGAATAGGATTGATTGTTGCCTACTTTATAACCAATAAAATGGCAAATAATTCTTAGTGATGAATCTGTTGAAATAAAAAACGGGTGAAGTTCTCACCCGTTTTTTTATTGGCTATTCCGTGTAAAATTGAATTACTTTTTTTATTGATTCGGTACAAACCGGGCAAAACTTTTTTGGGGAATTACTTTTCATCCGGCAGTCGATGTACGGGCTGTAAATACTTTTGCTCATATATCCACCGCCTTCGTACACACCAACAGTATTGTTATACTTTGCACTTCGGGGAGTTGGAATTTCGGTGGTTTTATCCACCATGTTTTTCCATTTTGAACCGAAATCAACCAGTGTGGTAATATTTGGTTCCCAAGGTTCAATTTTAAGGTTATAAAAATCTTCGTAAGCCACTTCCGAGTCGTAGTATTCATCGCCCAATCCGGCAAATCCATGACCAAATTCGTGTACAAAAACCTCACCGGTGAGCACATTGTCGGATGTGCATACCGATACAAAATTATAAAACCCGCCGCCACCATAACGTTCGGTGTTTACCAGAACATAAATGTGGTCGTATGGCACAACTGCCGCGGCATCCAATATGTTTTTCATGTCGCTGGTAGTCAGGTAGCGCGACACATCGAATGTGTAAAATGATGAGTTGAAGCGGGTATTTTTATAAATATGCTCTCCCGGAATATCCGTCCCCGATTCGAGCGAGGATGTTAAAACAGCAGTTACATTAAATTTTTCTTTCTCGCTTTTAAATGGCTCTGTAGTAAATAAATATTCTGAAATCCGAATGGCATCGTCTTTAAACTTGTCCATTTCTTCAGTTGTGTAACCTTCAGCAAGGATAACAATGTCAACTTTGTTTTCAGGTTTTCCGTTTTTCAGAACTTCATAAATTTCAAATTTTTCAGATGTTTCATTCAGAATAAAATAGTTATCCGGGGTTATTTCGGTTTTATAAATGGTTTTGAAATTGCCTTCCCATTGCCGAGAATCAATTTCGAGCCTGAATTTTCGTTTTGGAAAAGGGAAAATAGCCGATTGGTAAAAGGTTTTATCAACCTCCTTTGCTTGTGCAGTTGATTGCCACTCTTCGAACAGAGTGCTGAATCCCTTTGAAAACAGCAGGCTATCTGATATTGCATCAAATATTCTGAAACGATAATTTCCATAATTAAATGGATCTGACAGGTTCTTTTTTGAGCCGGCCCAGTATGCTTCTTTTTTAATTTGCTCAGGATATACCTTTTCTTCTTTACTGTTTCCGCCCAATAAAAAATCGAACCGCATCGATTCATTTCTGAAATACTTGTTATAATCAACCTGAGAATAAATTAAAAATGGAATTATCAGAATGATTATCAGAAATTTAAGTTTCATGTTGATAATTTTTTTGTGATACCTGCAAAGATAGATTTTTCTGTTGATGTTGAATTTCGGGAATAAATTTGTTTTAATAAAAAAGATTCCTTTTTCTGGTATTGTATTACAAATCATTACTAATGCAGTTTTATTTCACGGTTATATTTAGCATTTATAGATTTTTAATACATTTGTTTTATAATTTGAAACAAAGACAAAATATTAAACCATGAATACCAACGATTATACTGAACATCCGGCAGATATTGACGCACTTGATGAGAAAATTTTAAAATTAATCACACAAAACGCACGTATTCCGTTTCTGGAAGTGGCCCGCGAATGTGGTGTTTCCGGAGCTGCAATTCACCAGCGGGTTCAGCGGTTGTTTAATATTGGTGTAGTTGAAGGAAGCGAATTTATAGTCAGCCCGCCAAAACTGGGCTACAACACCTGTGCTTACATGGGTATTTATCTTGAAAAAGCAAATTACCACCGAAAAGTGGTTGAGGCGCTGCGCAATATTCCGGAAATCGTTGAATGTCACTACACCACCGGGCAATATGCAATCTTCATCAAAATTCAAACAAAAAACAACGTACATTTGAAACAAATAATTGACAACGAATTGCAGGAAATTGAGGGAATTGCCCGCACTGAAACTTTTATTTCGCTCGAAATGGATTTTAAACGGCAGGTACCTATCAAGTAAAAGCACAAAACACAAAAAAACATATAGTAAATAATCAACAATTCCCAAAATTCAATTTTAAAAACGAATACATAATGTGATTTTGAATTTTCAAAAACTGTATTTTGAGGTTTATTTCGCTTTTGTAATTTTGATATCTGGAATTTGCGAAAATTTTATTTGTACCACCCCGCATACTTTTCATACGCGTTGGCAATTCTGATGATCTCGCCTTCTAAAAGTTCCTTGCTCGTTTCCTTTATTTTTTTTGCCGGAATACCTGCATAAACACAGCCCGATTCAACAATTGTGCCTTTTGTTACGACTGAACCGGCAGCAATAATGGTATTACTTTCAACAACTGCATCGTCCAATACCACTGCATTCATTCCAATCATCACGTTATCGTGCAAAGTACAGCCGTGAACTATGGCGCCATGTGCAATCGTAACATTGTTGCCAATATTGGTTGGCGATTTTTTATAAGTGGCATGAATTACCGCGTTATCCTGAATGTTGGTGTTATTGCCCACTTTGATGTAATGTACATCTCCCCTGAGAACTGCGTTGTACCAAATACTGCAGTTGTTGCCAATTTCCACATCGCCAATCAGAGTTGCGGTTTCGGCCAGAAAACAGTTTTCTCCAATCAGCGGGGTTTTCCCGTTTAACGATTTTATAAGTGCCACTATCTATATTTGTTTTAAATTGATTCAAATATATTAAAACCTGTAAATAATTGAATATGTCATTAATTACTTGTTAAATAATGGTTATTTTTGGTGCTTTGAATTTAATCTGGATCAATTGAAAAAAACCGATTTTGAAATTGTATATTACTGATTTCGAGGTCGTTTTTGTTTTAAGAGAATTATTAAAATATAAAAAAACATTTAAATGAAGGATGCAAGAGTTATAGAACTGGAAGAAGTAGCAATACGTTTTTCAGGCGATTCGGGAGATGGGATGCAACTTACAGGCACGTTATTTTCAGATGCTTCGGCCCTGTTCGGAAATGATATTTCAACCTTCCCCGATTATCCATCGGAAATCAGGGCGCCACAAGGAACAGTTGGCGGGGTTTCAGGTTTTCAGGTTCAGTTTGGTAAAAAACAGGTTAACACGCCGGGCGATTTTGCCCATGTTTTAATCGCCATGAACCCGGCAGCACTTAAGGCGAACGCGAAATTTATGAATCCGGGCGGAACCATAATTTATGATTCGGATAGTTTTAACGAAAAAAACCTTTTAAAAGCAAATTTTGTTACTGACGATCCTTTTACAGAATGCAATTTGAACGATAATTTTAAGATTGCTGTCCCAATTACAACGCTTACCAAAGAAAGCTTAAAGGATTTTGGGCTCGACAATAAAAGTATATTGCGAAGCAAAAACATGTTTGCCCTCGGGTTAGTTTGTTGGATGTTTAACCGCCCGATGGATTACATTGAAGAATATGTAATTACAAAATTTGGAAAGAAACCTGTTGTAGCCGAATCAAACATAAAAGTGTTACATGACGGCTATAATTTTGGAATGACCAAGCAACACATGACGCCGTCATACATGGTGTTGCCGGCAAACATCGAAAACGGAACATATCGCAATATAAACGGAAACCGAGCCACGGCCTGGGGTTTTTTGGCAGCCGCCGAAAAATCGGGATTGGAACTCTTCCTTGGATCGTATCCAATTACCCCGGCAACAGAAATATTACAAGAGCTATCGGAAAGGAAAGATTTGGGCGTAAAAACCTTTCAGGCCGAGGACGAAATTGCTGGTATTACATCGGCTATCGGTGCTGCATTTGCAGGCAATTTGGCAGTTACAAGTACATCGGGCCCAGGATTGGCATTAAAATCGGAAGCCATTGGTTTGGCTGTAATGGCTGAGCTTCCGTTGATAGTTGTGAATGTTCAGCGCGGAGGACCTTCAACCGGCCTTCCAACCAAAACTGAGCAGTCTGATTTAATGCAGGCGCTTAACGGCCGCAATGGCGAAAGCCCGGTTGTGGTTTTGGCAGCCAGCACTCCTTCCGAATGTTTCTGGTATGCATACATGTCAGCAAAAATTGCACTTGAAAGAATGGTGCCGGTAATTTTACTCACCGACGGATTTTTGGGCAATGGCAGCGAACCCTGGCGGATTCCGAAAATGGCTGATTTGCCTCAGATTACTCCCCGAATAGCAAAAGACGCAGCTTCATACAAACCCTATAAACGCGATGAAGTAACATTGGCAAGAGAATGGGCAATTCCCGGCACTGCTGGTTTTGAACACCTGATTGGCGGCCTTGAAAAAAACATAAAAGGATCGGTGAGTCACGACCCGGATAATCATCAGATTAATTGTGATATCCGCGAACAGAAAGTTCAACGGGTGATAGATTTGGTTCCAGATTTGGAAGTATGCGGAGATGATGATGGCGATGTGCTTGTGGTTGGCTGGGGCGGAACTTATGGCCATTTAATCAGTGCGGTTCGTGACCTGCGGATGGAAGGCAAAAATGTGAGCCTTGCACATTTTAATTATATCAAGCCGCTTCCTAAAAATACAGCCGAAGTATTTGGTAATTTCAAAAAAATCATTGTTTGCGAACTAAACCTGGGGCAATTTGCAAGTTATTTAAGGGATAAAATGCCGCAATTCACTTATAGTCAGTTAAATAAACTTAAAGGATTGCCTTTTACCGTGAATGAGATAAAGGAGCGCGTTTATAAATTATTGGAGGAATAGAAAATGGTTGATTTACAATATACAGTTAAAGATTTTAAAAGCGAAAACGAAGTTCGCTGGTGTCCTGGTTGCGGCGATTATGCAATTATGAATGCAGTTCAGCGGACAATGGCCGGAATGGGAATTCCACGCGAAAAATTTGCCGTTGTTTCCGGGATCGGTTGTTCATCCATGTTTCCTTATTACATGAGCACTTTTGGTTTCCACACCATCCACGGCAGGGCGATGGCGGTTGCTTCGGGCGTAAAACTGGCCAATCCTGAACTGAATGTTTGGGTAATTACCGGCGACGGCGATGCAATGGCAATCGG
>JBBIVS010000226.1:0-6344 GCA_037439605.1 Draconibacterium sp.
AACCCCGGTTTCGAGGGCCCTTACCGTATCGGCCGGTAAAATGGCGGTACGCATTTCGTTTGACTCAGGAAAACTCGCGCAATTCACCATCTCGGGACTAGTCTCGGGAAATAATCCGGAAGAAGTAATTTCAAAAATACTTGAAGCCACACAGTACCGCGTTGAATACAAATACAACACTTACCTGGTTGTAAAAAATCAGGATGAGTTAAAACCAAAACCCACCGAAATCATGGTTCAGGGCGTGGTTTTTGATAGCGAAACCGGCGAACAGCTGCCAAACGCAACCATTTATTTCCGGAACAAAAACAGTTCGCTATCAACTTCAGCAAACGGAACTTTTGGTATCCAAATCCCCGATTCAGCCGATGCATTTTTACAGGTTAAATATCTGGGCTATCATACCCTCGACACCATTATCAATACCGAAAAACAGGGCGATAATTTCAGGCTGGGATTGACAAAAAAAATGCAAACGCTGCAAACCATCGATGTTGCAGGCGAAAAACTTGAAATGGTTGCACAAAATGACGAAGCAGGGCACTTCACATTTAACCCAATCCGGTTTGCCGATTTGCCCAATTATGGCGAAACAGATATTTTCAGGGCGTTGCAACTGCTTCCGGGAATCAGTACCACCGAAAATTCCTCGCAGTTAAACATCCGTGGTAGTTCCGCCGACCAGAACCTGGTACTTTACGATGGATTTACATTGTACAACCTCGACCATTTTTTTGGAGTTTTTTCGGCACTAAATCCGTACGTAATCAAAGACATTCAGGTTTACCGCGGTGGTTTCGATTCGCGGTATGGTGAACGTGTTGCGGGTGTTGTTGATATTACCAGCAAATCAGGGAACCAGCAAAAGCCTGAATTTTACGGTGGAATCAACCTGATTAGCGCCAACCTAACCGCCGAAATTCCTGTTTCAGAAAAATTTACCATTGTGGCTGCCGGGCGCCGTGCATATTCCGATATTTATTCAACCTGGCTTACCGATGCGCTTTTGGCCAGCAAAATGGCGCAGGCGCCACCGCCGGTCCTTCCTGGAAAAGAAGTCACTGAAATTGAACCTGAATTCTATTTCAGCGACGTTAACCTGAAACTCACTTACAATCCAAGCCAGAATGAGAATATTTCGCTGAGTTTGTATGGCGCAAAAGATTATTTAAACAGTTCCTCAGTTTCAGAAAGACAAAGGGTTATTACCAATACCGAAGACATAAATAAATGGGGAAATTACGGGTTTGGATTGTCGTGGAAAAAACAGTGGAATGCAAAGAGTTTTACAAATATTCAGGCCGGACACTCGGGTTATTTTAACGATTACAGCAACAACACCGTTTTAAGTGGCGACACCGGGCGGATTATCCGGCCAAACCAACCGGTAACTGTAAACTATCTCACCAACGAAACCAACGATTTAACCGATTATTTTATCAGCATTCAAAACAAATACATTTTAAATCAAACTCACCAGCTTGAAATGGGTGCTGCCTTAAAATACAACCAGTTCAAATTCTACAAAGATGCTTCAACCGATTATGTTTACAACAACCTGGAAAACTCCTCAATACTCTATTCTGTTTATTTCCAGGACAGGTTGACAATTGAGAGATGGGCAATAAAACCGGGCTTCAGGGTAAATTATTACGACAAAACCAGTAAAATCTACTTCGAACCCCGCTTTGCAGCAAGTTACCGCACCGGCAACGGAATCATTTACAAAATGGCGGCCGGCCGTTATTTTCAATACCTGAACAAATCGACCACGGAACAATCGTATGGCTACAACCGCGATTTCTGGGTGCTTGCTGATGGCGACCAGCACCCCGTTATTTCGAGCAACCACTTTATTGCCGGCGCCAGCTACGAAACCAAACACCTGTTTTTCGATTTGGAAGGTTACATGAAAACTGTGGATGGATTGCAGGAATACCTGTTTTTTCGAAATCCGAAAGAAAATAAATCGGGATTGGCAGCCCCAAAACCTCCAACGCCCGGGTTGAGCCGGTTTATTTCAGGAACCGGAAACGCTTTCGGCATCGATTTTCTGGCAAAATACGAAACCCGGAATTTTACAAGCTGGCTGGCTTACTCGTTAAGTAAAGCAACACAGAATTTTTCGGAAATAAATAACGGAGATGATATTCCTGCCCAATTCGACCAAACCCACCAATTGAAATGGACAAACATTTATTCACTTAAAAAATGGAACTTTTCGACACTTACACTGTACACCACCGGTCAGCAATACATTGAAAGTACAAGCAAGGACAATAACTTTAATACCACCCGTGTGTACAACCGCCTGCCCGGGTATTTCAGAATCGACCTGTCGGCCAACTACAATTTTAACATCAAAAATGTAAACATCAAACCCGGCGTTTCGTTGTTAAACGCCTTAAATACGGCAAACTACCTCGATATTTATATCCGTGATTTCGATTTCGGAAACAACGAATTCACCGAAACCACGCTGGTAAAAGCACAGGAAATAACACTGAATTTTTTTGTGAATTTCAGGTTTTAAACAGGACTAATCTGGAATTAGGAGCCCTTTCACATTAAAAATACTTTCAACTGAATTGCAATAATGTAAACCAATTAGTTAACTTTGCACGATGTTTAGAAAAGTAATTGCTTACAAAGGGATAAATAAAATGAAAAATGTAACTGATTTTGAGGAATTATTAAAGGATAAATATGGAGAAAAAAGTACTCCATCAAGAGATGAGTATGATGCTGATTCACTTGCATTCAGACTTGGAGTCATGCTTAAGGAAGCGAGAAAAGAATCCCGGATTACACAAGAAGAACTGGCAGAAAGAATCGGAACAAAGAAAAGTTATATTTCAAGAATTGAGCAGGGACAAAGTGACATTCAGATTTCGACTTACTATAAATTAATTGAAATAGGATTAGGAAAGCACCTGAATATTTCGATTGTATAAACAAAAACAGGAGAATATACCATGATTACAAGCAGTTTACTAGATCAGTTACTTAGATCGGGACAGGAATTATTACAGAACAAAGGGGGTCAACAAGGCAACTTCAATTCGCCCGGCGGCGGTTCCGGCGATTTGCTTTCGGGAGGCGGACTTGGAAACCTGCTTTCCGGTTTTGGCGGTGGCGCTTTAACCGGGGGTGCAATTGGCTTATTGCTCGGCAACAAAAAAGCCCGAAAAGTTGGGGGCAAAGTGGCAATGTACGGGGGCCTTGCCGCACTTGGGGTAATTGCCTACAAAGCTTACAATAACTGGCAGAGCCAGAAACAGGCCCAAACATTTACAGGCCAGCCGCAAACCATCGATCGCATACCTGCAACACAGGTTGAACAGCACAGTCAGGCAATTCTGAAAGCGCTTATTGCGGCTTCAAAGGCCGATGGTCATATCGATGCTAATGAACGGCAACTGATTGAAGTTGAAATAAATAAAATGACCAACGACATGGAATTAAGGCGCTGGGTTGATGCCGAGTTGAACAAACCGCTCGATCCGGCCGATGTGGCCCGTGCTGCCACCACACCTGAAATGGCAGCCGAAATGTACATTGCCAGCGTAATGATGGTGGATGAGGAAAGCTTCATGGAACGCTCTTATCTTGCTGAACTTGCGCGCCAGCTTAATCTCGATCCCAACCTTAAAAATGAGTTGGAACTACAGGTGCGTAATGAGCTGAACCGCAGGTGAGATTGCCAATCCGGTTTTATACAACTTTTATCTGATTCGCTAGCAATTGAATTGAAATATATACTTTGCCATAAACTTTAATAGAATTGTGTTCTGATTGATTTACAGGCTAAATGGTAGAAACTTATATTTTCCCTTCGAAAAGTTCATCCAAATATTTTAGAGTCATTTCCTGAAATAAAATATGGCTGTCTTTGAAATCGTTTTTTGATAGATTGCCGTTGCCGAATTTAGGTTTCACTTTATTGTAAGGTGTCACCGATAAAATATAAGCGTATAAATTCAAAACCATTTCATTTCCATCCTCCTGAAGTTTCAACCTCAAAGCATCCTGAACTTCATTAATTGTGTGAGTGCAAAATCTTACTTTCTCATCGTTTACATTTCCCAACATTAAAATACCTTTCGGGTCAACAAACAGAATATCTTGTTGCTTTTCCTGCTTTATCCAGAGAATAAAATCAGGATAAAAAGCCGCTGTTTCAACAAAGAAACCAATCCCTTTTCCTTTCGACAGGTTTCTCAGAATAAAAATTTCCTTGTCCTTTAATTGCTCAGCTTTTGAAGAAAAATATAACCTTAAATGGTATATAAAATCTGTTTCACCTTTATTTAATTTAACCGGAACTGCTTTGATTTCCTCATAGTCAGTACCTTTTTTGAAAGATGCTATTGGTGAATATAAATGCTTGTCGAAATGAATTGTCGGAATTCTTTGAACATCATGCTTATAGAAGTTTTCAATGTTTTCCTTTAATTTCACTATTTCCTGAACCATGCTTTTGGGAACTTTAAGCTTTATGGAGTTGTTTTCAGGAAAAAGCTCCGGGTACAAAGAGGTTTGAAGCAAATGCGCTTCCATATTTTGGGTCAGATGACTCTTTTCAATGTCGGCATAAAATTTACTGATATATTCTTTAAGAATGATTTCGGCGTATTGATGCAATTTTCCTTGCAGTCTGAAACTCTCGCGTTCAAGCTGATTATTCAGGATTAGAAGTTTATATTCATTATGATTGATTATTTTCTTTAAAACTTCTTTTTCTATAACCAGATTGAAAAATCCCCGTGCTATTTTAAAAGTGTTGACAGTCAGGAAAAGTCTGTCCCAATTGATAAAACCGGCATAAGATGGATTGATTAACGGATTATTGCCTTGAATATAATCTGCCTGTGCTTCTGCCAATTCCGATTCCATACCACTTGTTACAGTGACTCTTGGTCTGAGGTCAACATAAATTCTTTGTGCAACCTGTGGAATATATTTCAATTCAATTAACTCTTCTTTAAAACTGTAACTATCAGCAGTTTTGAAAGTATAAATTCTATTTTCCCAATTTTCTTTTCGGTTAAACCGAATGGGTATTTCAACTTCTTCAGGTATTTCTATTTCGTTTTCAATATTGTCAAGGAATGCTTTGATGTAGTTGGCATTTACTCCGAAAATAGACAGGGTTTGCAATGTCCTTATTTCGTATCGCTGTGTTTCCTCCCTTTTCAACGATTTGTTCTTACCCTTTAAACGGACGCCCCTGCCAAATAACTGTATAATTTGCGGGCCTTCTGATGCCCCCATATTGAGCAACCCCATGCTGCTTACCCGCCAGCTATTCCATCCCTCGATAAACTTTTTCGACCCAATCAGCATATTTACCGGAGAATTGATTTCATTGATTTTATCAAACTGACTTTTTAAAATATTTTCAGGCCTCACTTCCTGGCCTGGCATCGCTTCCTTGATTTTCTTTTTCAATCCATCAACATCACCAATGTTGATGATGCCAAAAAATTGCTCGCTGTTTCCTGCTTTTAATGCAATTTCTCCTTCGGCATTTTTTATCTCAAACAAATCAAGCGAACCGCTTCCGTTAAAGACTTTGGCCAACATTCTTTCAGCAGTTATCCGGTTTTCCCGAATATATTGAAATCGGCCGCTGAAAATATCGTTGCCCTTTCCGTCAATCAAACCGCTTTCGCCCGACAGCAGAATTTCAATTTGCTGTTGCAGCCAGGTTGTATCGGATAAAACACGGTTCAGGAACAGGATGATATTCACCACATCTGATGTTTGCTGAATATTGTCTTTGGTTGAATTCTTGCCAACAACTTTGCTGCCAACAAAAATCCAAAGTGGTTTTTCAATTTTGTATTCCCTTAGTTCATCCCTGTATTTTTCAAACAGTTCAAGTTGTTCGTAAAAAGCCAGCAAACCGGCGGTCAAAACAAGATTTGTCTGAGTTGCATTGTATTCCTGTAACGCAGTATTATAACTGTAAAAGTCTTTCCCATATCCATCGGTGTAGAAATACCGGTAACTGTAATCGAAAATAATGGCTTTGCTGTATTCTGCCAAAAGCAGGTTTGCATTTCTTCTGATAACCTGACCGAAAGTGGCTGAATACTCAAATATAAATCCTTCTTTGGCCAGCGCTTCGCGCAGTTTTTTCCAGGTTTTTTCTTCGCTGCTTTGCCCTTTGTGGCCTTCGTCGATAAATACAAGGTTGTTGTTTTCGCTGAAATACGAAATATCGACACTTACACCTTCGCCTTTTTTCTCGCCGGTGAGCTTTGTAACCTCAATTATAAGTATTTCACCACCCCGTGTTTTCAGGCTTTCTTCGCTGCCGTTGTATTGTTTGCAGGGTA
>JBBIVS010000227.1:0-6333 GCA_037439605.1 Draconibacterium sp.
GCTTCCAAAGCCCAGTCAAAACCATATCCCGCAGTATTCAGTTTATCCCACGCAACCATTCTCAGGTTATGAACCATGTTACCACTACCGATTATCAGTACCCCTTTTTTGCGAAGTGAAGCCAGTTCTTTTGCTAATTCATAATGGTACAGAGGAGTCTGGTAATAATCGAGACTCATTTGAATCACAGGAACATCTGCATTTGGATAAAGGTGTTTGATCACACTCCATGCGCCGTGGTCGAGTCCCCATTTTTCATCAAGGCCAACTTCGGTTTTCGTAACAACCGACTTTGTTTCCTTTGCCAGTTCCGGACTTCCCGGAGCAGGATATTGCACATCAAACAATGCTTTTGGAAAACCTCCGAAATCGTGGATAGTTGGAGGATTTTGCATCGCGTTAACATAAGTTCCCTTTGTTTCCCAATGTGCCGACACACAAAGAATGGCATTGGGTTTTGGAATTGTTTTGGCAATATTTCGAAAACCGGCCACAAATTCATTTTCCTCAATAGCATTCATCGGACTGCCATGCCCAAGAAACAACACGGGCATTTTTTCTGTATTGCCCAAGGGGGCTGTCATTTTATTCAATTCATTCAGTTTCATTTCAAATATGCGATGTCTCTTCTGAATTATTCAGGCTTTCCACCTGGATGGCTTTAAAGTTTTTGATTCCTTCAGCATCAAAATCACAGTTAAGCCATTCTTCGTCGATAAAAGCGCCCACTTTTTTGTACAGATTAATAGCATTCTGGTTCCAGTGCAGTACCTGCCACCGAACCCTTTTGCAGTTTTCAACCCGCGCAATTTCCATCACTTCGTTCAGCAGTGCCGAGCCGATTTTCATTTTTCGGAACTCTTCCTTTACATACAAATCGTCGAGATAAAGCGATTTGCCAACCCAGGTGTAGTATGCAAAAAAGTACAGCGCCATACCCACTATTTCACCCGATTTATCTTCTGCCACAATACTTCTGAACAGACCTTGTTCTTCTTTCATCTGTTCAACTGTGTTGGTTACTTTTTCGGGCGCTTTTTCAAACAGGGCAAGTTCTTTAATTAATCCCAAAATGGCCGGAAAATCGGCTTCAGTAGCTTTTCTGATGTTGATTATCATATTAAATTTTGTCAGTTTACGGGATTCAAATATATTTCATTTTAAGCGGAAAAGATTTAAATTTGGTTGGTATTTAATTCAATCGAATTTTATGGCGCGTTCCTCTAATGGTTAGGAGATCGGTTTCTCAATCCGAAGATAGCAGTTCGATTCTGCTACGCGCTACTTAATTTTGGTCAAATATCTCAATCCATTATTTAAGATTATTCACCTGAAAACCATTTTGTCCTGACTTGTGACATTGGTTCCGGTTAAAATACATTATCTTTTAACTAAAATACCTGAAGCGGGTAGTTCAGAAACACTTTTACTTTGTATAATTCCCTTTGGAATACGTTGCTAAAACGTTTTTTGCAGGGATTTTAATTAATTACATTAAAAAATGAAAAGAATACTTGCAATCTCGCTGATGTTGATTTCCCTTGCGCCCGTTGCTGTTGCGCAGTACCCCACACAGGTAACCGAAAAGCATTGGAAGCCTCAGAATGACGAAGTTTATCTTCAGGAAGTTTCGGTTAAAATTCCGACGGACAAACCGGTTCAGTCGGTTGCGGTAGCAGGAGAAACCTGTTTTGCCTTGGTCGCTGGTCAGCTTTTCAGGATTGAGAATGAAACATTGAAACCGGAAAGTGGCGCTCCGGCAGGAATCTCTGATTTAAAGAGCGAAAACAACGAAATCTGGGCCATCGCTGCTGACGGGTTGTATCGCTTTAAAAGTGGCAAATGGAACAAAATTGATAACCGGAAATATGTTGATTTATGCATGCATACAGGTTTGTTACATGCCGCCACAAAAGATGAAATCTTCAGGCTTGAAAACGATAAGTTTGTAACCACCAAACCGGCTGACGGATATTATGGCAGCGATGTTACGATGATAATGGAGGACGGTTCCCAGGTTCATGCTGACCCTGTTGAACTGGGCCCCATTACCCAAATTGAATCGTACAGCGGAACTTTATATGTGCTGCGTCCCGGTCAACTGGTGCTGTTCGACGGAAAAACTGTAAACGAGGATTTTATCGACTGGGGCAGGTTACCCTCTTCCAAAACAAACGACCTGCTTAGCTTTGGCAATCGCCTGTACATAGCCACCGACCGCGGATTGGGCGAACTTCGCGGAGCTTCACTGAAAACTATTAAAGGTACCGACGGTTTGCCGGTGGAAAATACAACATGCCTGACAAAAGGATTCGATAACGATTTGTGGATAGGAACAACCCGCGGCGCGGTGCGGATGGTCAATGGCGAATTTCAGTATTTTGGGGAAGGAATGTGGCTTCCTTCGATGAAGGTGAGCAGTATCGCTGCCGGGAAAAATGAAGTGTATGTTGCAACCGATTCGGGTATTGGTATAATCAAATACGAACCTTTTACACTGCTGAAAAAAGCCGCATTTTTCGAAAGGCACATCGAAGAATGGGGACATAAACGGCTTGGATTCCTGCATCTTTTATATCAGAAAAATGGCGAATGGGTGCGCGAGGTGAGCGACAACGACGGCGGCCACACAGCGCCATATCTTGCAGCCATGTGTTACAAATATGCTGTAACTGGCGACCCGGCTGCCCGTGCCGAAGCAGTGGAATCATTCAAAGCCATGATTTGGCTGAATAAAATAACAGAGCACGACGGCTTTATTGCACGCTCCATCTGGTCAACCACAGGCGACAAAGACGAACGCGGGCGGCATGGTTCGGGCGGTTTGCCTGCAAAATGGTATCCCACACCCGATGGAAAATGGTACTGGAAAGGCGACACTTCGAGCGATGAGGTAACCTCGCACTTTTATGCTGTGGCCATTTTTCATGATTTGGTTGCCGAGGGAAAAGAAAAGGAAGTGGCTCGTGAACACCTGCGTAAAATGGCATCGTACATCATTGATTGCGGCTGGACCATGCACGACCTCGACGGCAAACCTACCCGCTGGGCACGCTGGAACCCGGAATATTTACTCCGTCCTTATGGCTATATGGACCGCGGTTTGAATGGACTCGAAGCGCTGGCCTACATGGAAGCAGCCATTGCTGCCACCGGCGATCAGAAATTCAAAGACGGATATCAGCAACTGATTCAATGGGGATATCCTGCAAACACCTTGCGCCAGAAAAATACTTTTCCGCCCGAAACCATTGCACCCTGGGACGACGACCTCGCTTTTATGAGTTATTACACCTTGCTGCGGTATGCAAAAGATCCGGTTTTGCGATCGATTTATCTGCGCAGTCTCGAACGCACCTGGGAAGTGAAAAGGTTGGAGCAAATGCCCTGGTACAACCTTGCGTATGGCGCTTTAACCGGCAATGAATGCGACCTTGATGAGGCGATGAAATTTTTCCGCGAGTGGGCGCTGGATTGCCACGAAAACAGCTATTACAATTCGCACCGCGACGATTTGTTTGTTGATAAAAAGTACACGGCTTATGATGGCTGGGCTAAAATCCTTTCTCCACGAGATGCTTTTACCGATGGCACCAGTCGCAGGATAAACGAATTGGACAGTGAACGTGGCGGCCGGAGGGTAAAAGAACCAACAGGTTTTTTACGCGATTACTGGATGGGGCGTTATTACGGATTTATCAAAGCTCCCGAAACAAACGACCCGCAACTGATTTCGGTGCCAAAACGCCCCGGAATGCAACTTGGAGCAGCGCCTTACAACGGCCCTGCGCGGCCAAAATTTATTAAAAAGGCTCCCTTTTTATTCCCCCAAAATTAGCCCCCTTCTGATTCCCCCGAAGGGGGAAAGAAAAGAAAGCCTGAAAGGCTAAAATGTGAATAACCCCGGGTTTCAACCCGGGGACAATCGCGACCAACAAGCAACCGTCGGCGATGAAACAGGATTGAAAAACAACGGCTGTTGCGGACGGAACAGAGCAAAAACAACATTTAACAACAAAAAAACAAAATATGCATCGAACAAGACGTTGGTTTAACACACTGATTTTTATCCTGCTTGCCGTATTTTCCGTGTTTCACCAATCATGCAGCACTCCCGACAATCGATCGGTAAAACAGGTAATTGAAGACAAAATAACAGAATTATATGCCACAATAAGCGAAGACGAACTTTTGTCGCTCACGAATGAACAGGCCCTATCGCTTTTTAGCGAGGAAGATTTGGAAGTTCTTGCAACCCGACACTGGATGTTCGATGTAAATGTGCCGGTTTTGGTTTCGGTTTACAGGAGTGTGAAACAGGAAATTGTACCATTCTGGCTCGAACCAAAGGGTTTTACCAAAACCGGAATGACAGTAAAAAATGAAATGACCGAATATGAAGTCTGGCAAAAATCTTTCGCGAAAGGAAGAGTCGGATTAGGCATTAATGGGTTCGAAAATTATGGGCTGCATTATTTTGTTACGGTTACACCACAAAATATAAACGATAAACTGGAAATCAGCAATTTCTTCCCCGAAAACCAGTATGTCGATATTCTTGGAAACGGCTCGTTTACTTATCACGATTGGGATGAACTGGTATTAACAGATGTTCCTGAGGAATTAAAGGGAGATAAATTGATGACAACCATCAGGGGCAGGGGAGTTGAATCTCATTTGGTTAAGGCTTTCAGAAAGACTGCTTATCCATCTTCAAATCAGCCTGATCAGGTGATGCTTACCTGGAGTTCTGACCCAAAAACGAGTATCGATATTCAGTGGCGGACTGACACAACCATTAATTCAGGCACTGTAAATCACCGCGAAAAGGGAAGCACTGAAGTGTATTCGGCAAACGCTTTGAAATACCGGATGGAAGATTTGCGGCTGATGAACGACAGGTTTATCAACCGGTTCACTGCCCAACTCAAAAACCTGAAACCCGGAACAACTTATGAATACCAGATTGTGCCCGATACCGGCTGGAATGAAAACTACACTTTTTCTACTCCGGCTGACGATGATTCTTTTTCGTTTATCTGGTTTGGCGATATTCACCATTCACCTGTTTGGGGAGAACTTGTAAATAAGGCGCATCAAAATCATCCTGATGCCGCGTTTCTTGCCTTTGTGGGCGATATGGTTGGCGACGGGTTACACCGCAACGAGTGGGATGATGTGTTTGAATTTCCAAAAAATATCATTTCTCAAAAGCCGCTGATGATGACGCTTGGAAACCACGATACGCGAAGTGGGCTGGGTGCGTTGATGTACCGCGAATTGTTCAGTTATCCAAAAAACAGCCCGGAAGGAGTGATACCGGAACACACTTATTCCTTTACCTACAAAAATGCATTGTACCTGATGATCGACGCCACCTCTCCCATCGAAAAACAAACCAAATGGATTGAAGAGCAGCTAGCCGGTACTTCTGCAACCTGGAAATTTGCCATTTTTCATTTTCCACCTTACAATTTTGAGGAACCTTATCCGGACATACAACAAGCCTGGGTTCCGCTTTTCGATAAATACCATGTCGATATGGTTTTTGGCGGTCATGTTCACTATTACATGCGATCGAAACCAATGAAAGGGGGCGAAGTAGTTGATTCGTACAATGATGGAACAGCTTATGTAATTTCCATCGGAATCCCCTCGCGCAGCAGGGATATTGGCGAAGAACCATACGCGGCGGTAAGATTTGGTGAGGGGCAGTATTACCAGTACATCAAAATTAACGGGAATGAATTAACTTACACCGCACTAAATGCTGAAGGCAAAGTGGCCGATTCGATCAATATAAAAAAATAGAAAATGAAGAAGTTTTATTTCATACTGATTTTAATTCTGGCTGCAGGTTTTTCAATAAACGTACAAAAGAAAGGCCGACTTGAGTTTAATGCATCGGGCGAGTTGAAAATCGTTCAGTTTACCGATACACATATCTCACTGGCTGAAAAGAAAAACCTCGAAGTTTTCGAAACGGTGCAAAAAGTTTTGGCTGCCGAAAAGCCTGATTTGGTAATGGTTACCGGTGATATTGTAACCGGCGATAATCCACAGGAAGCTTTCAGCAAATTGGCGGCAATTTTTGAAAAGTCCGGCATTCCTTATGCCATGGTTTTCGGGAACCACGATTCTGAGCACAATCTGCCACGGAAAGAGGTTGCCGCGTTTATTGAGAAGCTGTCCTTGTGTTTAAACAAAACCGACCATTCAATTGAAGGATTCACCAACTTTGTGCTGCCTGTTTACGGGAAAAACGGCAAAAAGGCCGCGTTGATTTATTGCATGGATTCCAATGAATACAGCACGCTCGAACCGAATGTTGGC
>JBBIVS010000228.1:0-6325 GCA_037439605.1 Draconibacterium sp.
ACGACCTACGGATTAACAGTCCGCCGCTCTAACCGACTGAGCTACTAGGGAATATTATATGTTTTGAACGTTTGCTTTTCTGAAAAGCGTTGCAAAAATAACAGCTTTTCACAAAAGAAAAAATTTTTTGAAAAAAATCTTTAAAATACCGTTTATGCCTTGCCTGTCTCATGTTTTTGCAAGGTTTTAAAAACAATACAGGGTGGGGTATGAATTTCTATTTCCGCAAAATAATTAACTTTAACCGCTGTAAATATAAACTTTAAAACTATTTAAATTGAAAAGCGCTTTATACTTTTTACTGAGTTTTGTACTTCTGGGTGCAATTGGCAGAAATAGTTTTGCCCAAACCTTTACTGTTGAAGTTCAAATAAAAAACCAACCCAGCAGCACAATTCTTTTTGGGTCAGTGAGGGGCGACGATTTTACTGCAATCGACAGCCTGTCATTAAATCAATCGGTTGGCAAAGTTAAATTTACATTTCCGGCAAATGCCCATGCCGGCGTTTACCGCATCATCTTTGGCGTTTCTTCTTATGCCAAACTGATGAATACACCCCCTCAACAGCTCGATTTTATTTTTGATAATGAAAACCTGGTATTCGATACCGATTATAAAGACCCGGTTGGAAGTTTGAAGGTGATTGAATCAAAAGAAAACACAGTTTGGTTCAATTTTATGGCAAAAGACAAAATTTTTCGGCAAGATATTGATTTACTCGAAAAACAAATCGACCGGTACTGGCTTGCAAACGATACGGCAAAGGTAATTGAAGCAGCTAACGAGTTTAACCAGATTCAGATGGAAAGGGATTTATTTGTGGTAAAAACCTCGCAGGGAAACCGGGGACTTTTTGCAGCCCAAATGATTAAAAATCAAAGGCAGCCTTTGCTCGACGGTTTTTTAACCCCCGAAGAACGAAAAGCATCATACAAAAAAGAGTTTTTTAAAACACTTGATTTTACCGATGCATCATTAATTAATACATCGGTTTACACCGATAATATTTTCAATTACCTGGTAAGTTACAACAATCCCATGTTCACCCAAAAACAGCGTGAAGCAGAATACATTAAAGCGCTTGACGTTATTGTTCCGAATATCAGGCAAAGCGATGAAGTTTACAGGTTTATCATGGGTTACCTGGTGCATGGTTTTAATGTCCTTAAAATGGATAATGTAATAAGTTACATTTCGAAAAAATACAATTACCCACAGTGAACTCATTATAAATCAAAATATTTTATTTGCGGTGCAGGCAAAATCTTTACTTAAACGTCAATTCATTCCATTAAAAAATGATAGATAAAATAATTGCGAAGGTTCTTTTTATTCAGGTGATTTTTGGAGTGATGTATCTGTCAACTCAGGCGGAAACCATTGTTGTAAATCCGGGTCAGGATTTGAATTTGGTAATCAACAGCGCAAATGGAGGCGACACCATTTTGATAAAACCAGGCGACTATTCTGCGATTTCACTGTCTGATAAAAATTTCAAGGAACTGCAACCGCTGTTTGTCAGAGCCGATGGTCCTGGCGTTGTTGTTTCAGGAAACACTGTTTCAAGGGGGAGCGCTCTCGAAATAAACAATTGCAGTTTTATTGTTTTTAAGGGAATAGTTTTTACCAATGCCATGTGGGGAATTTATGTAAAAAGTTCATCGAACATTATCCTGCTGAACAACGAGATTCACGGAACCGGCCAGGAAGGTTGCCATGTTGGAAGATCGTCGAAATATATTGATGTTATTGGTAACAAAATACAAAACACCGGCCTGTTCAACTCCAAATGGGCAGAGGGCATTTATGTGGGAAGTGGTTCTTACGGGCGAAATAATTTTCCTGATAACTGCGAATACATCTGGATTGAAGGCAATCATATTTACGAAACCGGGAATGCAGAAGGAATAAACGTTAAAGGTGAATGCTTTCATGTAACCGTCAGGGGCAATAAAATACACGATATTCGTCCGGGTACCAGCGAACAATATAACCAGGCAGGCATAACCGTTGAGGGTTGTGAAAACTCGATAAAAAACAATTACCGGCTTTCTGAAAAGCGTGATGTTTGGGTGGAAGACAATACTATCGAAAATGTTTCGGGTGGATATTCCGACTGGAATAATGGGATTATGTTTTTTGGAACCGGGGTTTACATACTGAATAACAACATTAAAAATTGCACCAACAAAGGAATATTCGGTAATAACTGGAAAGATTTAGGTCTTCAGAACTACGTTTTTGGCAATAACCTTCTCAATTGCGGAACTGAAATATATTTGTACCCCGATTTAAAAATTAATGAATCAGACCCCGGTAAAAATCCGCATTCTCCACAAACATGGTATTCAAACTTTTAAAATGATGTGTAAAACTTACAATTTGTTTTTGTGCCTGTTCGCTTTTATAGCTGCCTGTGGAGAAACGCCCCGAAATAAAACAGATAAAAACGAAATCCTGGGAAAAGGTTCAGAGTTGTTTTCAAAATATGGATGTGCAGTGTGCCATTCGATAGATGGAAAAGAAATTTACGGTCCACCGTTGAATGAAATTTATATGAAAAATGTAAAAGTTCTCCGCAACGGTGAGGAATTTACTGTAATTGCCGACCGTAAGTATTTAAAAAAGGCGATCATTGAACCTCGTTATGAAAAAGTGCTTGAATACCGGAATAAAGAAATGCCACTCACTCAAATCACCAGCGAAGAAGCTGAAATACTTGTTGATTATCTGATTGTTTTGAACGAAAAAAATAAAACTGGTAATTGATTGATGTATCCGGATAGAAATAATTTAATTTTAATTGCTGCTTTTCTTGTCGCAAACACGGTCCATTGCCAGGAATCCGAACCGGGCAAAAAGGTATCGGTTTTACCAGTCCCGGCAATTGGTTATACTCCCGAAACAAAAACGTACGTGGGATTGGTTACTATGTTTACTTTTAATAATACCACCGATACGTTAACCCGTTCGTCGAATGCAAAGCTCGAATTTGTTTATACATGGAATAAACAGATGATTTTTGAATCGGACTGGAACTATTTCTTACCAGCGGAAAAATGGTTTACCAAAGGCCGGTTAGTCTATTTTTCAAATTATCCCGATTTGTATTACGGAATCGGATTTAATACCCCTGATTCAGGCGAACTCAGCTTTGAAAGTAACCGGCTGATTTTTAATGCTGAATTATTCAGAAATATTAAAAACAAACTTTTCGCCGGGGCGGGAATTAATTACACTGATTACAGAAATATTAAGCCGTTGAACGACAGTTTGTTTTATCCGGAATTAAAAAATGAAAATAACTTTGGCATTAAGTTGATTTTTTTGAAGGATGCAAGAAACAATATTTTGTCGCCATCGAAAGGCGATTACCTGGAGATCGGCAATTCTTTCAATTTTGGAACTTCATTTTACAACAAATTTTCTTTCGATTACAGGTACTACCTTGGTTTTGGGAAAACAAAAAGCAATATCCTGGCAAGCCGGTTTTATCATTCCAGTGTTTTTGGTACACCTCCTTTTTATGATTATCCGATGATTGGCGGCGACAAATATGTACGGGGTTATTATTTGGGCAGGTTCCGTGACAACAATTTTTCCACATTACAACTGGAAATGCGGAATCATTTATTCTGGCGGTTTGGAATAGCTACTTTTGGCGGGATTTCAATGGTTTATGAAAAAGTAAACAACATCGGAAGCGAAAGTTTTAAGCCAAATGCCGGAGTTGGTTTGAGATTTCTTGTGGACAAAAACGAAAGTACAAATCTCAGAATTGATTATGCCGTTGGAGCCCACAACCAGTCGGGATTTTATATTAGTTTTGGAGAGTCGTTTTAACTTGAATTATTCGCAGAAATAACAACTTGGTGAAACTTTGTGTTTTCGTGTCGTTGTGGCGTAAATCCCAATTGCCACCAAGGCACAAAGACACCAGGATTTCACAAAATTAATGAGTTAATTAGGTTAAAATTTAGGATTAATCGTACAACAGGAGATATCAAGGGACACATTTAAATGAGTCAGGCATTCAAAAAACATATCATCAATTTTTTTATCGTAATCGGTTTCGGGGTTGTACCGGCTGCAATTGCCCAGTTTTTTGTGCGCCAACCGGTTACTCGGGAAATTCATGTACGAAATTTTCGCTACGGCAAAGATCCGGCAGTAATCCGCTGCAACCGCGGCGACACCTTGCGTTTAACCTTTTCAACCAGCGACACCGGGCATTCATTTTTTCTGGAAGAGTTTGATATTGATGCAAAAGTCAGTCCGGCCCGCGATGTGGTTGAAGTGTTCAAAGTTAGCGATCCAACCGAAAAACCTGTTGTGGCAAAAGAAGTGGTGTTTATTGCCCGGCACCCGGGCATTCAAAACTTTTTGGTTGCCAGAAGCAATTATCGCTGCCATGTTTGGTGCGGCCCAATGCATGCTTTCGAACACGGAAAACTGATTATTTTCCCCAATACTTTGCTGGTTTTCAGTTTGGGGAGTTTAACTGGAATCTTTATTTTGTGGATTTTAGGATTCTTGATTAAAAAAAATTCATTTAAAGTAACATCGGATAAAAATGCGGGTTACATCGATTTATTTCAAAAGTCGAAGGTTTTGAGAAAACTTGTTGTTTCAAGATGGCCGCAGGTTATTTTTATGATGCTGGCGATGGTGATGGTTTACGTGGTGATATTAACCACATTCTTTGGCACAAAAATGTCGGGTCGCAATTTGGGTGTGCTTTTAATGTGGGGAATCTGGCTGTTTCTGCTCATTGCAATTCTAACCCCGTTTCTTGGTCGAATCTGGTGTACCGTATGTCCGCTGCCCTTTTTTGGCGATTTCATTCAACGCAAATCGGTTTTTAATCCCATCGAAGGAAAAAAAGGGGAATGCCGGAACAAATATGCCGGACTTTTTCTAAAATGGCCAAAATGGATGCAAAACAGTTGGCCCAAATTAATTCTGCTTCTTATTCTGACCACATTTTCGGCAGTACTTGTTGCATTGCCTAAGGCAACCGGGGCTGCAGTAATTCTGCTGCTGGTTTTGCCGACTTTGCTGGCGTTGTTTTTTGAGCACCGTGCTTTTTGCAGGTATTTGTGTCCGGTAAGCGGATTTCTGGGGCCTTTTTCCAGAACGAGCACACTGGCGCTGAGAAACAAATCGCAATTGGTTTGCGATAAATGCAAACCCCATTTTTGTCAGAAAGGAAGCCCGAAAGGCTGGGCTTGCCCTTACGGAATTAATGTTGGCGAAATGACAGAAAGCACCGATTGCGGTTTGTGCCTTGAATGTACCCGAAGTTGTTTGTACAACAATGTTACATTCTATTCCCGGCCATTTGCAACCGAACTGGGTACGCGCAACTGGAGTGAAGCATGGCTGACCATCGGGATTTTTACACTGGCACTGGTTTACAGTGTTTTATACCAGGGACACTGGCCTGTGATTCGCGATTATGTAAATATCCTGGATAAGGGAAACCTGGGTTTGTTTGGCATTTATTCGCTGGTTGTCTGGTCACTTGCTCTGATTATTATGCCGGGAATTTTATATTTTATTTCCTCAACGGGCGCCAAACTTTCGAAACTTCAGGTCACTGTGAAAGAAGTATTTCTTGCTTCGTCAGGCGCTTTGCTTCCACTGGGATTGATGATGTGGATTGCTTTTGTAATTCCTATGTTATTTGTGAATGTAACTTTTGTTTTGCAATCGTTTTCCGATCCGTTTGGATGGGGCTGGGACTTTTTCGGAACAGCCAGCATCCCGTGGCACCAGTTTTTACCCCGTTTGGTTCCCTGGGTGCAGGCCGGATTGGTTTTGTCCGGGCTTTATCTCAGTCTTCGGAATTTGAAAAAAACATGGTTGATTCATGAGATCAATTACAAAAGATTGCTGATGTTAATTTTACCGGTGGGATTGTTTATTTTTGGCACTGCGGTTGGCATGATATTTTTCTTTACCAATTAACAATGAAATTCTTATCGAAATATTAAAAAATTTAATCTGATGGCGAACCAAAATAAATCTCAAAAAAATAAAAAAGGAAGTTTTAAAAACCTCATTTTAATAGCTGTCTTGCTTATTGTAATCGTAGGAATTCCATATCTGCTTTTAAACTACCAGGCCAAACGCAGTGGCTTAACAATTGTGGAAGTTATCAGCCGGATTACCGGAAAATCAGATTCAGACAGTAAAAAACTAAATGCTGACAGTGAAAATGTCACCAGCGAAAAGAAGGATTTTCTGGTTCCAACGGCTATTGGCGCAGAGTTTGGCGAACCACCGCTCATTGCGCATATTCAGGCTGTTGACCTTGATGAT
>JBBIVS010000229.1:0-6320 GCA_037439605.1 Draconibacterium sp.
AAATTTCGTGGCCTGCTTACCATGGGAACCGACAGGGAAAAGGCGAATACAGCCTATTTTCGTATAACCGATTATGTGCGAGAAGGCAATCCCCGTTCACGAAACCGGGTTTTTATTGTGCACCGGCTCGACCGCGATACCTCCGGTGTTTTGGTTTTTGCAAAAACTGAACCTGCAAAACGTTTTCTTCAGGAGAACTGGAAGGAGTTTACTAAAAAATATGTGGCTGTAGTAAATGGCCATTTAGCTGAAAAAGAAGGGATTATTGAATCGTACCTGGTTGAAAACAGAGCCAACAGAATGTATTCGGTAAAAGATCCGGAAAAAGGAAAGTTTTCAAAAACAGGTTATAAAGTGGTGAAGGAAAATTCAAAATTCAGTATGCTCGAAATTGATTTGTTTACCGGTACAAAAAATCAAATCCGCGTTCATTTCGCTGAAAAAGGGTATCCGGTTGCGGGAGATAAAATTTACGGTTTTCCTGAAAAAGGAATTAAACGGCTTGCGCTTCATGCAAAATCAATCAAAATTATTCATCCTTTTACTAAAAAAATAATGACTTTCGAAGCCGATATTCCCTCCTGTTTTTTTGAACTGGTAAAATAAACGAAACACGTTTTCATAAAAACTATCTGATTGTTATTATTCAATTAGCCGGAAAAGTTATTATTTTCGCTTTTAACAGATTTTATTGTTCCAAAAAATCCTGACAAAATGAAACGATTGAAATTTTTGCTGTTCATTATTTTCTTTATCCCAATAGTTTCATTTGCTCAAAAACCATCAGAAAGCGGGGAAAAAGGATGGCAAAACCTGTTTAATGGAAAGAACCTCGATGGATGGATAGCTAAATTTTATCACCATGATTTGGGAGATAATTACGCCAACACTTTCAGGGTAAATGATGGCAAAATCCAGGTAAATTATGACGGGTACAAAGAATTCGGCAACCGTTTCGGACATCTGTTTTATCAAATACCTTTTTCATCATTTCATCTTAAATTCGAATACAGGTTTACTGATCAGTGGATGAAAGACGCACCAATATACACTTACAGAAACAGCGGTTTAATGTTTCATTCGCAGGATCCCAAAACAATTCTTAAAGAGCAGGATTGGCCCATATCTGTTGAATACCAGATTTTAGCAGGGGCAGGTGATGGAAACCCCCGTCCTACAGGGAACATGTGTTCGCCAGGCACAGAAGTTTTTTTTGAAGGAGAAAAATATCCGCAACATTGTATCAATTCTTCATCAAAAACCTACAATTGGAATGAATGGGTGAGTGGAGAATTAATTGTTTATGGTGATTCTCTGGTTATTCATATTGTTAATGGAGAAGAAGTACTTCGATATTCAAAACCACAAATCGGGGGCGGAGTTGCAAATGGATTCGATCCAGCCATTAAAATCGACGGAAAGCCACTCACCGAAGGATTTATTGCTTTGCAGGCTGAAGGGCAGGGGATTGAGTTCAGGGAAATAAAAATTAAACAACTGGAATAAATTTAATTATGAAAATTGAAATTAAAGAGGTTACAACACGCAAACTAATGCGGGAATTTATTCACCTTCCTGCAAAAATACATGTAAACCACTCCAACTGGGTTCCTCCGATTTATATGGACGACTGGACTTATTTCAATCCTAAAAAGAACCGTGCATTTGATCATTGTACAACGGTACTTTATTTAGCTCAAAAAAATGGCATTTCAGTGGGACGTATAATGGGAATTATCAGCCATCAGTACAATGAAACGCACAATATTTCGGATGTGCGTTTTTGCTGGCTCGAAACATACAACGACGCTGAAGTTTTCAATGCTTTAATTGATGCTGTTTCAGATTGGGCGCGAAAACATGGAATGAACCGAATGGTCGGGCCGCTTGGATTTTCGGATAAAGACCCGCAGGGTTGGCTTATTGAGGGTTATGATGAACCAATAGTGATTGCAACAAACTGTAACTTTCCTTACTTAAACAAACTTGCTGAAGATTTATCGTTTACAAAGGAAGTTGATTTAGTGGTGTACCGGGTTCCGGTTCCTGAAGAGTTGCCAGAATTTTATAAAAGTATTTACAAGCGTTTTACAGGCAGGGAAAACAATTTGAAATTGAAAGAATTTACCCTTCGAAGTCAGGTGAAACCATACATCAGAAAAGTACTCACACTATTAAACGAAACTTTTTCAGGTATTTATGGCTTTGTGCCGTTCACGCTCAAAGAGATGGACGACTTTGCAAACCGTTACCTGTACCTGATTAACCCGCGGTTTATCAAAATCTTCACCGACGAGAACAACCAGGTGGTTTCGTTTCTTGTTGCAATGTCGGACATCAGCAAAGGAATTCAAAAATCAAAAGGTTATTTATTGCCTTGGGGATTTATACCAATCCTTACTGCCGGGCGAAAAAGCAAACAACTTAACCTGCTGCTCGGCGGAATTCATCCCGATTATCAGGGACGCGGCCTCGATGTAATGATGGGAATTAAACTTATTGAATCGGCAAAAAAAGCTGGAAAAGTGGTTATTGATTCGCATCTCGAACTGGAGACCAACCTGAAAGTCAGGGCCGAAATGGAGAAAATGGGTGGAGTGGTTTATAAACGTTACCGTATTTATCAGAAAAGTTTGCAGTAAAATGAGCTTTTCCCGCAATGATCAACAGCAGGGCTTAATTTGGTGCAATATTTCAGCCCTAATCCTGAAATCCGGTTTTGAAACGGACGGTAAAAAAAAAATAATCTTGATTTTTTTTTAAATAAATGGATCATATTTAAATATAAAATTGTATCTTTGAAATGCATTGGCCAATCTGGCCAATTGTGTGTTTGGGGGTTAACATTTTAAAAGAGCGGCTATTGAGCCGCTCTTTTTCCTTATAACCTTTCCATAATGATTTTCAGGTTTTTAAAATCAAAAAACGAACATCGTTAAGATATTCGTTTTCAATATTTTATAATTTATGTTTGTGGAGCTGGCGGGAGTCGAACCCGCGTCCAAACGAGGAAGCCACAAGCTTTCTACATGCTTATCCCCAGACTTGGTTTTCGTGTAAACACCGGATCAGGGCCACCAACGTTTACCTTATCTCCTGTTTGTCGTAAAGGTGCCGGAGTTTCACCTTAACCAGCTTCGATTTACTTGCACCGCCTGATCGGACCGCTTCGAAGCATTAGCATCCGGGCGATGTCTCGTCCCAATGCCTTGCATCGGGATAAAGGTAACTTACTTGATTCGGTTACGCAGCAAGAGCGTAATTATTTTCGCCAATTATATTTTGATTATTATTTTATAAGGTCAACAATCAAAACCCTGCATGCTTACCTGCCTCTTCTACCCGCTGTCAAAACCAATCAGCCCCGGTAAAAACTGTCTGCTTTCAGACAAGTTTACAAAAATACTAATTTCAATCTTACTTTTATCGGAACTTATATAAACTTTTTTCCATTAAAATCCAAATGAAATCTTTCGGTAAATAAAGTTAAGCGAAAATAAAAATTTTCAAAATGTTGCATTTTAGCAGATTTAAAAACATCTTTAAACCAACTTAAAACTAACTGAACAATGAAAAAGATGTTAATTTTTCTTATCCTCGGCATATGGTTTATTCCGGCTTCTTTTTCTTCGGAAAACTTTGCTTCCTGGTCTTCCACGCAATTAACGCTCGATAACGGAATTGTAATGCGAAACATAAGGCTTCCTTCTGAAAACGGAAATTTAACCACCGCTTATTACGCGCCTGTTACTGGCGATTTTCACTATTTTCAGCCTGAAAACCCGGATTTTCAGTTTGAGGCAGATGGAAAAGTTTATTCAGGCAAATCCAACTGGCAACTCAAAACGGTTCAGGCTATTTCAGATTCGCTTCAGGGAAACGGTGCTGCGGTTAAATTGATTAGCGGGGATAAAAAACTTGAACTTACCCTGAAATACCTTTTGTACCCAAAATTGCCTGTTATCCGCAAAAGCCTCGTTGTTAAAAACCTGACATCCGAAGCATTTGCACTGGAGTCGGTGGATGTGGAGAAATTTTTGGTTTTAAATTATATTCCAACCACATTTAGCTGGATTTACAGCGATTACGGACGCCGGAAATCCATCGGGCCGTACGAAGGCAATATGCAGGATGCACTGGTCATTGTTCACGACCCCGACCGTGCATCGGGAATTCTGATTGGCAACGAAACTTCGGGGGTAATGAAACGGACTGCCGTATTTTGGGACGAGGCCGGGATTACAACCGGGCTTACCCATAAAAGTAACAGGTTTCCTTTCCGGAAATGGGTTCAGCCAGGCTAAAAGTTTGAAACCCCGCAAGTTTTTACCATGGTTTACAACAACCACCGCGATGCATCGGAAATCCTGAATACCGCTGTTCCCGATTTTGTCCGAAAACACATGGGGATCCGTTTATCGGTTTTGCAGGAAAAGCCTACTTTCGTTTACAATACCTGGCACCCTTTCGGGAAAAACATCAATGAAAAACTGGTGATGGAACTTGCAAAAGCAGCAGCCGACGCGGGAATGAAGGAATTTATAATCGATGATGGCTGGCAGGATAATTATGGCGACTGGGGCATCGATTACAAAAAATTCCCTAATGGGCTGAAACCGGTTTTCGATTATATTAAATCGCTGGGAATGAAGCCGGGCCTGTGGGTAAGCGTGGGCAGCGCCTCGCCCGAAAGTAAGGTTTATCACAAACATCCGGAGTGGTTTATCCGCAATAAAGAAGGGGAGTTTACAAACATACACACCGAACGCGACGACGGTATCCGTTCGGCCTGTTACTCCACCGGATGGAAGGATTACATCAAAAACATCCTTCTGAAACTGGCGCTCGATTATGGCCTGGAATACCTGAAACTCGATTTTGCAGTGGTTACCAGCGCCTATGTTTTCGACAACGAAAAATCGGGTTGCTATGCCGCCGACCATGCAGGGCACAAGGATCACCGCGAATCATTGTATATAAATTATGAGCGGATGTGGGAGCTATTCGACGAACTCCACGCAGCCAAACCCGGGCTTTTTATCGACTGCACTTTCGAGGCGATGGGAGGGCTGCAGCTCATCGATTATGCCATGCTGAAACATGCCGAGGGAAACTGGCTTTCAAATTTCCAGGGCGAAAACGAATTGGGCGCTTTAAGAATCCGTAACATGGCATGGTGGCGGTCGCCGGCAATTTCGGCAACGGCGCTGGTTATCGGTAACCCGCGGATGGACGACACAGGCTGGGAAAACCACATTAAATCGCTGGCAGGCGCCTTGCCCATCATGTTGGGCGACCCAAGGAAACTCTCACCCGCAGCCCTGAAAAAATACCGCGCTTATGCCGACTGGCTGCAAAGTATGCAAGTCAAATACGATATTATGAGTTACCGGCAGGATTTAAACGGTTTTGGTGAACCGCAGGAGGGAATGTGGGACGGTTTTCAGCGCTTGAACACTCAATCCGGGAAAGGCGGAATAATTGCCGTTTTCAGGCATGGCGCTGCAGAAGCGAAACGGATTGTAACGGTGAAATATCTCGATCCGGCAAAAAATTATGCTGTTAAAAGATTGGATGGCAATGTCGTTGAAAAGAAAACTGGAAAAGAACTGGAATCTGCTGGTTTTGAGGTTTTAATCCCTGAATTTTACGGCGGCGAATTGTTCGAAATTAGTCAAATCAACTAAACCATTAAGAATATGAGAAAAGGAATGTTTTTGATTAACCTCAGTTTTACACTTTTTTTTGCATTTTCCCTGGCACTTCAATCCTATGCTCAGCCACCGGTAACAAAAATAAATGAAGATGCTGCCGCTTCATCCGGTGCAAATCCGGTTTTGCCCGGTGATAAGGCAAAAATCGAAAAGGAATACCTCGAAATGGCAAAGCACAACATTGAACAGTACCGCAAAGGCGGCGCTTCGCTGGTTTTTCTGGACGAAAAGGGCAACCCGGTGAAAAATGCGGATGTTCAGATCGAGCAGGTTTCGCAGGATTTCCGGTTTGGTAACCTTGCTTTTGAACTTGTAAACCAGGGCGCCGATAAAATGTATAAAGCCGATTTGTTTAAGGAGCGGTTTAGCGCTTTGTTCAATTTTGCCATTTTCCCGTTTTACTGGGCTGCTTACGAAGGTTCGCCCGGAAAACCTCAGTGGCAGAAAAACCAGTCCACGCTTGACTGGTGCCTCGCTAACGGGATTACCGGCAAAGGCCACCCACTGGGCTGGACCGGCCAGTATGGTACACCAAAATGGTTGCTTGGTTTACCCGAAGAAACCGCCACTGAACTGTACAAAGCCCGCATTTACAATAATGTGATT
>JBBIVS010000230.1:0-3127 GCA_037439605.1 Draconibacterium sp.
ATTGGCTGTTCAGTCGGCAAAACGGGGCGCCAAGTAATTATGGCTTGCCGCAGCCAGATTTCCGAAGTCCGGGAAAAGGTTAAAAGACTTAGCGAATCGGAAAATATTGAAATGCACCATCTCGACCTCAGCAAAATTGACAGCATTCACCGGTTTGTTGACAAACATGCTGAAGATAATATCACCCTTGATGTTCCTTTTCCGATTCGTGTCATTTTGAGGGGAATTTTCTCAGTCATCTTCCGATCGCCGGCAAAGGCCGCACCACCGGTAATTTATATGGCTGCTTCAGATGATTTCATTGATAAGACCAATCAGTACCTGCACATGTTTATTCCGAAACGGATGGATGAAAAGGTTTATGTTGAGCAGGAAAGCAAAAAATTATGGGAAGAATCGGTAAAACTTTGGAAGGAGTCGGATAAGAAAGCGGCTGTGTAAATTTCAGAAGTCAATAGTGAATGTGCAAGTAATAGTGGCTTGAACCGCAAAGATTTTGTTGAAATAAAATCATTTTTTCAAACCAGGTTGGTTCATTGGAGAATAAAAAGCCCCGCCCGGAACAAACCAGGCAGGGCTCTTAAAATATTGCGCTCTTATGATTATTAAACCAGTCCCTGGGCAATCATTGCATCGGCAACCTTGATAAAACCGCCAATGTTGGCGCCTCTCACGTAATTAATAAAGTTACCTTCAGTGCCGTATTTTACGCAGGTGCTGTGAATATCCTTCATAATCTGGTGCAAACGGGCGTCCACCTCTTCGCGCGACCACGGCAAACGCATCGAGTTTTGTGTCATTTCAAGTCCCGAAGTGGCAACACCACCAGCATTTGATGCCTTGCCCGGTGCATACATGATTCTGGCATTCAGGAAAACTTCAACCGCCTCGGGAGTAGATGGCATATTGGCGCCTTCGGCTACAAGATAACATCCGTTTTTAACCAGCGTTTTGGCTTCTTCTTCATTCAGTTCGTTTTGCGTGGCGCAGGGTAGTGCAATATCGCATTTTACACCCCACGGACGCTGGCCTTCAACGTATTTAGCATTTGTATATTTTTCGCAATATTCCTGAATACGGCCGCGTTTCACGTTTTTCAGTTCGAGAACGAATGCCAGTTTTTCATCGTCGATTCCATCTGCATCATAAATGTAACCATTTGAATCTGAAAGTGTAACCACTTTTCCACCAAACATATTCACTTTTTCAACGGCATACTGGGCCACATTTCCCGACCCTGAAACAGTAACTACTTTACCTTTCATGTCCATGCCGCGCATTTTCAGCATTTCGTCGGCAAAATACACGGTTCCGTAACCAGTTGCCTCGGGTCTGATAAGGCTTCCGCCCCACTCTATTCCTTTTCCCGTCAGCACACCGGTAAACTCGTTGCGCAACCTTTTGTACTGGCCAAACATGTAGCCAATTTCGCGTCCGCCAACGCCAATGTCGCCTGCCGGTACATCGGTGTTGGGGCCAATGTGGCGTTGCAGTTCGGTCATAAAACTCTGGCAGAAACGCATAACCTCGTTGTTCGATTTTCCTTTCGGATCGAAATCGGAGCCGCCTTTGCCGCCACCCATTGGTAAGGTGGTAAGGCTGTTTTTAAATACCTGCTCGAATGCGAGGAATTTTAAAACCCCAAGATTTACGGTAGGGTGAAAACGCAAACCACCTTTGTACGGTCCAATGGCACTGTTCATCTCAATACGGTAACCTTTGTTAATCTGGATTTCGCCTTTATCGTCCTGCCACGGAACACGGAACATAATTACACGTTCGGGCTCCGAAACCCTTTCAAGGATTTTTGCCTGTTTGTAGCGAGGGTTTTCTTCGATGAACGGCATTACCGACTCAACCACTTCCTGTACTGCCTGGTGGAACTCTAGTTCATTAGGATTTCGGGCTATGAGTTTTGCCATGAAATCGTTTACTTTTACTTCGAATGCATTCGACATGATGATTTTTTTTAAGTTAATTGATTTATATTTTTTATCGATTTTTTATTTTGAAAACCGATTTTTTCAGCCCTGAAATTAGATAACAATTTTTAACGACTGGTCTAAGTAGTGATGTTTGATTCAAAATTCCGTGTTTCACGGAAGCATTTGACGACGGATTTTAAGTTAATGTTAAGAGAAGAAATGCCAGAATGCATGAATGCCTGAGTGCTGGAATAGGGAAAGATCAGAAAGCGGATGGAATGGAGAGGAAAAGTCATTGGTCATTTGTCACTGGTAATTTGATCTGCTAACTTCCCCGCCTGCTTATTTCCGGGCGGAGTGGCTGAATCCATAAAGAAAAAAAATCGGAATCCGTTAATATTTAAGACGAAGTCGGGGCGGTTTAAGATTTAAAATCTGTGAATCAGTGACAATGAATTAAACATTAATCAGATTGTTCCTTATCGCGAATTTCAACAGGTCGATGCTGGTTTTGAAATTCAACTTTTGCATGATGTGGTTTTTGTGCGACTCAACAGTACGGGTACTGATAAACAATTTGTCGGCCATCTCTTTGTTGGTTAGTCCTTCGCCCCAAAACCTGATGATTTCGATTTCACGTTTGCTCAGGTTACCTGGAAAACTTGTTTTTCCGGGTTCGTCACCGTCCATCTCACGGATGTAATTGTTCAGAATTATATTTGAAATCGATTTATTGTAATAATCATAGCCACCACGAATTGAATAAATGGCCATCAGAATTTCGCTTCCGGAGTCCTGTTTAGTGAGATATCCTTTTGCCCCGGCTTTTATCGATTCGTAAATCACACTTTCCTGCATTTCCATCGAAATCACCAAAACGTTTATGCAAGGCGTTTCACTGCTGATTTTTTTTATCAGCTCAATCTCTTCAATGTGCGCTTTGTAAACATTGATAATCAACACATTTATTGTCAATGTGCGCGATGTTTTTATAAAATCGGTAATTGAAGTAAACTGCCCGGTAATAGCAATTTCATCTTTCCCCGAAAGAAGCGCAGCCAGGCTTTCGAGCATCAAAGGGTTATGTGTGTCGATTATCGCTAACGAAATCATTCTTTTGTGTTTTCTTCCTTGCTTTCTAGAATGATAGCCTTACGTTTGCGGCCATCCATTAAAACGGTGACCGGTTTCGCAAAACGGAT
>JBBIVS010000230.1:3141-6317 GCA_037439605.1 Draconibacterium sp.
ATTTTGTACGGTGAACAACCAGTTTTCCGTTCAGTTTTTCCCATCGCAAATAGTTGGATTGGTGTCCGTGCTGAACAGAAAAATAACCAATATTCATCGACGTTACATTATGGAAAAAGTGCGATCCCAATGAGGCATCCAGCGGGAAATCGGGCAATCCCAGTTCCACAATAATTTTTGCGTTGCAGATTTGCGGCCACGTTACCGGAATTCCCACGCTTTTGTCCTGCGTTCCCCATCGCCCCGGACCGATGAGGATATACTGCCGGTTTTGTTTCAGCATCATGGAGTTCAGAAATTCAATTTCTTCGGCCATTTCGAGAGTGCGAAGTTTATTGAACTGATCAATGTCCATATAAATAATATCGGTAATATAATCGATTTTTCCGTTGCCCATGCTGGCTTCGCTGTACAGTATCGCCTTTTCAGGGTCAACACGCGCGGGATCAATTTCGAAACTCAACTGATTGCCTACCAACGGCTTGATTTGTAACAGGTAGAAAGATGCCTTACCTTCTTTGTCAAGATCCAAATCAACCGCAAATTCAATTTCAACAGGTGTTCCGAGCGCTTCCTTTACCGTTTTCAGAATAACTTCGATTGTTTTACTCAGCGGAATGTACTCGTAGTTCAGAATATTGGCAAAGTTCATCACCCGCGGCCCTTTTGCGTTAATACCTGGTAGGAGGCAATCGTTGTTGGCGTTGTAAACCGAAACACAGTGGCGAATAGTGTCGTGTTTTTCGGCTTCCGAAATATCGAGCGAAACCAGCGCCGCTTTATCGCCATGTTTGATGTAATTGATATCCTGAATACTCATGTCAACAGCCAGAAACTTTACCTGAGTCGTTCGCAGTAAATCCTTGAGTGAAATAACATCGGTTTGCGGGTATTTCGGCGAAAACCTGAACGATCGTCCACCTTCAACAACATAAGTTCCAAGGCCCATGGCAATTACTGCAAAACCATCTTCGGGGGTCATGTGTGCCACAGGATAAAAATTATAGCTCTGCGCCGTTCCGCTAATGTGCGGATAATAATATCTGTCGTATTGGTTTCCAACCAACTCCTGCAGTATAACGGCCATTTTTTCTTCTTCAATACGGTGATGAACGGCTTTGTAATAAGTACGTGCCTGGTTGGAAAACACCGATGCAAAAACAAGTTTAATGCCCGTTACAAGAGCTTCAAGCCGCTCATCAGGCGATGCCTGATTGTTTGGGATAATGTAAGTGTCGAAAATGCCGGCAAACGGGTGCGACAACGAATCCTCAAACAGGCTCGATGACCTGACAGCTATCGGCTTTTTAACCTGATTGAGAAATACTTTTAGCCGCTTATTCAGCCTGTGACTTAGTTGACCTTCAATAAACAAGGCTTTTGTTTTTTCGAAATTTTTCTCCCTGTAAATTTTGTCGAATAAATCGTTGCGGTTCATAAAAGTTACAAACTCATCGGTACCAATAATTGCTGTAATCGGGGTTTTTATATTGATTTCCTTTGTATATGCAGAAAAATCGAGGTTATAAATCAATGTATTGATAAATGCAAGTCCCCGGCCTTTTCCTCCCAGTGAACCACTTGCCAGCGACACAATATTTTTCTCGGTAAAGGCAAACGATTCGTCGAAGCTGAGCACTTTTCCGCGTTTTTTATCTTCGCGTGCAGTGTCTATGGTTTTCAGCAGAAATTTTCTTACTTCTTCCTGATCTTCGTTCTCCATCGTTTTGATGGGATTGAGGATTTTGGCAATGTGTATTTCACCTCGGGCCATCAGCCAAAACGAAAAATGATTTTTACGCCCGTGGTACCAAAGAGATTCGGCAGGCACTGTCAGTAAAAGGGTTTCAAATTCGCGGAGGTTGCGGGCAACTGCAATTCGCTGGTTGTTTTCGTCGCGGAAAACAAAATCGCCAAAACCAATATTGTCGATAATGAAATTCATTAACTCGTTGGAGAGATTTTCGGAGTTTTTGTCGATAAACCCGACACCCAGGTTTTTGGCTTTCGCTGCATTTCTTTTATCCGACGACTGGAGCAACATGGGTAAATCGGAATCCTGCGATTTTACATATTTTAAAAAAGTAAGGCCGGCAGTTTTATTCAATAACCCGTTTTTTTCGAACTCAACATCCGAAATAATGCATTGCATAAAGTTTCGGTACTTGTTGTATATGTAAACCGCCTCTTCGTAATTGGTTGCCAGCAGTATTTTGGGCCGCGAACGCATTTTCGATATTTTGTCGAGTTCGTTTTTCTCGGAGGCAATAATTTTCTGGATATGCCCGAAAACAATGGAATATAGCACCGAGAGGTATTTGGAATAGTACTGCGGCGAATCTTCGATTAAAAGAATCAACCTCACAAGCCCCACTGCAGTGTCGTTTTCAGCATTCGCGCGGTCTTCCATTGATTTTACAATGGCAAAAAATATTTGTGAATCGCCATGCCAGATAAACATTTTATCTACAAATTTTGAGGTTCCTACCAGTGTTTCGAAATATTTTACATTCCCTTTTTTATTGAGCAACAGGAAAACGGGAAGGTCAGGACGGAGTTCCTTAATTCGTTTTGCCAGTTCAACCGGGGCTTTTTCATCTTCGCCAACCGTGAGAATGACAAAGTCGAATTTTGACGATTCGGCAAGGTAAAGGGCTTGTTCATCGGAGGTGACAGCAGTTATACGGGGAAGTGAAAAAAGGCTGTACTGATAAATCTCGCCCATGAACTGCTCGAAAAAAGCATCTTCGTTTTCAAGAATAAAGGCATCGTAAAAAGTTGCGACAAAAAGTATCTCCTTTACTCTGTACTTCATCATGTCGAGGTAAATGTACTTGTCGAGGGTTTGCTGGTTGAAATATTGCTGAAGAGGCTTGCTCTTTTTAATCAGCGAGTCGCGGTATTCATTGGGCTTGTTTTCGGTAATTTTTATTATTTCCCGCTTGTTCAATGCATCGCGACCAATAAAATTATTGAGGTAGCCGGTAATGAGTTGTGCAATGTTCACAATCAGGTTGCGTTCCTCTTTCAGAAAAGGGCCTTCGTAAAGTTTTGGGAACTCCTCAAGATAAAATATTTCGACCCACCCCTTTTTATTATCAATGGTGACAAACGATTCCATCTGCCGCCAAATGGTTTCCTCGAAGGGGCGACTCACAGCCACGATATCTTCATAA